>NZ_JBFUKU010000133.1:0-14908 GCF_056400685.1 Pseudomonas sp. P5_A12
GCCAATCACTGTCGGTGGCAGAACCAGGGGCAGGGCGACAATCGCCCCGACCGGGCCGCGCAACCAGGAGCGGGTGCGCGACAGCCATAACGCAATCGGAGTGCCGATGACCAGCAGGATGGCCGTCGTCAGGGACGCCAGTTTGAGGGTCAGCCAGATGGCGGAAAAGTCGGCACTCGTCAGCGTCATTTAGAGTTGGTAACCGTAGGATTTGATGATAGCGGCGGCTTTCGGACCTTTCAGGTAGTCAACCAGTGCCTTCGCGGCCGGATTGCCCTTGCCTTTGTTGAGGATCACCGCGTCTTGTTTGATCAGGTCGTGCATGTCGGCTGGAACGATCCACGCCGAACCACTGGCGACTTTGCCGTCTTTGTAGATCTGCGACAAGGCTACAAATCCGAGTTCGGCATTGCCGGTGGAGACGAATTGATAGGCCTGCGTAATGTTCTGGCCTTCAACGATCTTGTCCTTGACCTTGTCGGTCAGCCCCAGCTTGGCCAGTACCTGAGTCGCGGCCAGGCCGTAAGGTGCKGCTTTGGGGTTGGCGATGGCCAGATGCAGATATTGATTGTCGCTGAGCACTTTGCCCTTGGCATCGACATAACCGTCTTTGGCCGACCACAAGGCCAAGGTACCAATGGCGTAGGTGAAGCGCGAACCCTTGACAGTGTCACCTTCGGCTTCAAGTTTTTGCGGCGTGGTGTCGTCTGCCGAGAGGAACACCTCGAACGGCGCGCCATTTTTGATCTGGGTGTAGAACTGGCCGGTTGCACCATAAGCCGCGACCAGTTTGTGCCCGGTGTCTTTTTCAAAATCCGCAGCGATGGCCTGGATGGGCGCGGTGAAGTTGGCCGCAACGGCGACCTGGACTTCATCCGCCTGAGCGGTGCCGAGAGCGAAGACTGCGATAAGGCTGGCGAGGCACGCAGGGGCAAAACGTGAGGCACGAATGGTCATGAAACGGCTCCGTGGTAGGCGAATGCTGCAAGGGGGTGAATCGCTATATAGAAGAATATATAGCGAAAGACCTTCTAACGGAATGTGTTGGTTTCTGAGTGGAGAATCGGTAATGGCCGCGCTCAACCCTGTAGCAGCTGGCGAAGCCTGCGTCCGGTTGCGAAGCAGCCGTAAAATCAGGCAACTCGGTGTATCAGATACACCGCGGAAACAGGGTTTACGACGGCTGCGCCGCCGGACGCAGCCTCGCGGGCTCGCGGGCTCGGCAGCTGCTACGGGGCATTGCGTTATCGACGGAGCAGCTTGGCCACTCCCCCGTCCGCCAAGTGTCGGGTCAATTCTGCAGCCGTCATTTCAACGCCCAACCTGAACGCCTGCCCGGCCCACAGATTGCTGAAATCCGCTTCGTCCTTGGCTCGCAACGGCATCAGCGCACCACCGGCGAGTGGGAAGGTTGGCGCTTTATCGCTGATCGGCCCGATTTCGCGCATCACCCGATTGAGAATGCCGCGTGCCGGGCGACCGGTGAAAATGTTGGTGACGGCGGTCTCGCTTTCTTTGGCGGTGCGCAACGCTTTGTAATGTGAGCGGCTGACCTTGGCTTCCGGCGTGAACAAGTAAGCCGTGCCCACCTGCACCGCCGAAGCGCCCAACACAAAGGCTGCCGCAACACCCCGCGCATCACTGATTCCGCCAGCTGCAATCACCGGCACTTTCACGGCATCGACAATCTGAGGCACCAAAGCAAAGGTCCCGACCTGGCTGCTCAGATCGTTACTGAGAAACATCCCGCGATGACCACCGGCCTCGTATCCCATAGCGATGATGGCGTCACAGCCCTGCTGCTCCAGCCAGACGGCTTCTTCGACCGTGGTGGCTGAAGAGAGAATTTTCGCGCCGGTAGCTTTTACCCGGTCCAGTAAGGATTTTTCCGGCAGGCCGAAGTGAAAACTGACCACTTCAGGGCGAAATTCTTCGACGACCTCGCAGGCAGCGGCATCGAACGGTGCTCGATTCGAAACCGGTGTCGGCGCATCGAAATCGGCGCCCAGTTCCCGGTAGTACGGTTCCAGCAGATCCTTCCAGTCACGAGCGCGTTGCTCATCAGGGGCCGGAACCTGATGGCAGAAATAGTTGATGTTGAACGGGCGCTGGGTGTGTTGGCGAATCGTCTTCAACTCTTCGCGCAGTTGCTCGATGCTCAGCATCGCCGCCGGCATCGAACCCAGACCGCCGGCGTTACTCGTCGCGATGACCATGGCCGATCCATTGGCGCCGGCCATGGGGGCCTGGATGATCGGCAGTTCGATACCGAGCAGGTCGAGAATTCGGGTGTCTGGCCATTGGCTCATGTGAATGATGCTCCGACGTCAAAACAAGGCAGGGACGGTAGGACCGTTTTTTACCAGCTATCACGGGTGCGGGGCCAGTCGACTTTTGGCCGGCCCGCGGTTTGGCTTAAAGTCTTGTACGGCGAGATGTTTCTTTGTGGTATTTCAAGGGTCCCACATCCTGATTGATTCCATTGAGAGGCAACGATGTTCAACGGTATTTTGATCGACAAAGACGACAGCGGTTACCGGGCCACACTGCAACAGATCAATGACGATCAACTGCCTGAGGGGAATGTGACGGTGCGCGTGGCGTACAGCACCCTGAACTTCAAGGATGGTTTGGCAATCACCGGCAGCAGCCCGGTGGTGCGAAAATTCCCCATGGTGCCGGGGATCGATCTGGCCGGCACTGTCGAATTCAGTGAGCACCCGGACTACAAGGTCGGTGATCAGGTCGTGCTCAATGGCTGGGGCGTGGGCGAAGGGCATTGGGGTGGATTGGCGCAGAAGGCCYGCTTGAACGGTGACTGGCTGATCCCGCTGCCGAAGGAATTTACCCCTGCTCAGGCCATGGCAATTGGCACCGCCGGCTACACGGCAATGCTGAGCATCCTGGCGCTGGAACATAACGGCGTGACGCCGGAGCAAGGCGACGTGCTGGTGACCGGGGCCAATGGCGGTGTAGGTAGTTTCGCCATCGCCCTGCTGAGCAAGCTGGGTTATCGCGTCGTCGCATCCACCGGTCGCACCTCTGAGCATGAGTACCTGAAACGCCTGGGCGCCAGTGAAATCATCGACCGCGCCACGTTGTCAGAACCCGGCAAACCGTTGGCGAAGGAACGTTGGGCGGCGGTCATTGATTCGGTCGGCAGTCACACGCTGGCCAATGCTTGCGCCAGCACCAAGGCCAACGGCACGGTTGCGGCGTGTGGTCTGGCGCAAGGTATGGACTTTCCAGCCTCGGTCGCACCGTTCATTTTGCGCGGCGTGACATTGGCCGGGATCAACAGTGTGACCCAGCCCAAGGCCAAACGAGTACTGGCCTGGAATCGACTGGTCAAGGACTTGGACTTCTCGTTGTTGCCACTGATCAGTCATGAAATCGGTTTGAGTGAAGCTATCGAAGCCGCGCCGCGCCTGCTTGCCGGGCAATTGCGCGGACGGGTGGTGGTTGATGTGAATCGCTGATCAGCGCGTCTCGCGCTCCAGCAACTGGCGTTTACGCTCAACCCCCCAGCGGTAGCCCGACAGGTTGCCGTCGCTACGCACCACGCGGTGGCAAGGGATCGCCACTGCCAGACTGTTCGCGCCACACGCCTGGGCCACGGCGCGCACGGCCTTGGGCGACCCGATGCGTTGGGCGATCTCGGCATAACTGGCGGTGCTGCCAGCGGGAATCTCGCGCAAGGCTTGCCAGACGCGCTCCTGAAACGCAGTGCCGCGCACGTCCAGCGGCAAGTCCAGGCCGACGGCTGGGGCTTCGATAAAGCCCACCACCTGGGCGATCAGTTGCTCGAACTGATGATCGGCACCGATCAGGTTGGCGCGGCGAAACTTGTCCTGTAGATCGCAGACCAGTTGATGCGGATCGTCGCCCAGCAAAATTGCGCAAACCCCGCGTTCGCTCTGCGCCACCAGAATGGCCCCCAGGGAACACTGGCCGACGGCAAAACGGATGTCGGTATTTTGCCCGGCGGCGCGGTAGTCACCTGGCTTCATGCCCAACAGATGATCGGCCGCCTCATAGAAACGACTGTTGGAATTGAAGCCAGCGTCATACAAGGCGTCGGTGACCGAGCCACCCTCTGCCAGACGTTCACGAACCTTTCGCGAGCGATGGGCCGTGGCGTAACCCTTGGGTGTCAGCCCGGTAACAGCTTTGAACACACGATGAAAGTGGAAACTGCTGAGGCCTGCGGCGTCCGCCAGTTGATTGAGCGTTGGCAGATTTTCGGCGGATTCGATGTGCCGGCAGGCCGCGGCGACGGTGGCTGCGTGTTGGGCGGCGACGTCACTTTGATCTTTTGTGGCGCGTTTGCTTGGACGATAGCCCGCCGCCTGGGCTTGCTCCGGGGTGTCGAAAAACTCGACATTTTGCGGTTTTGGCAAGCGCGCCAGGCTGCTTGGGCGGCAGTAAATGCCGGTGGTTTTTACCCCATAGACAAACTGCCCGTCTGCGGTCGGATCGCGGGAGACGACTGCTGCCCAGCGAGGGTCGATCTCGGTCGTTGTTTTAGTCGAATGCGTTGTCATGTCTGTATGTCCATTGACCCGTTTCATTCAGATTAATCAGGCAGAAGCGGCGTCGCACTCCGGGTCTTGCGGTCAAATTCGAGGGTTTCATCCGGCCGTGCGAAACGTGAAGTTGATCCTTTGTTCGCCCAGTCTCGGATGATGACCGTCCTTGATCGGAAGTACGCCGTGATAGCGCAAACGGTCCACGCCCCCCCAGACCACAATGTCGCCATTCAGCAGCGGCACGCGCAGGCTTTTATCGCTTCGTTCAAATCCGCCGAAGAGGAAGGTCGCCGGCAATCCCAACGACACCGAGACGATCGGCGCTGCGTAGGAACCTTCGTCTTTATCCTGGTGCAATGACATCCTGGCACCGGGGACATAGCGGTTGATCAGGCAGGAATCGGGAACAAAATCCGTGAATCCCGCTTCACGCGCCGCTGCTTGGGCCAATTGGAAAAACACCTCAGGCATTTCGGGCCAGGGTTGCCCGGTCTGTGGGTCATTGCGCGTGTATTTATAGCCGCTTCGGTCAGTGGTCCAGCCCAAGGCGCCGCAACTGCTTAATGCAACCGACATGGTAAAGCCGCCGGGCGTGACCATCTGCCGAAACGGTGCGGCGGCTAAAACCGCATCCAGTGCGATCAGTATCGGATCCAGCCAGGGCAGGGCAAAGCCGCGCAAGACGCAGGCTTGTTCGCCGATCTGTTCGCGCCTGGGCGGCTGCTCGGGTTCGACGTTGGAAAACAAATCGAGGGTGATCGGGCTCATGGGTCATAACGCATCGTGAAAGATGATTCCAAGGGTATGCCGTTTTCCGCTGTGCACGCGACTCACGCCATGGCGCATGTTCACTCGGTAATAGCCGCGAGCACCTTTGACCGGCCGCTGGCTGACGGCAAAGATCAAGGCATCGCCTTTATTCAGGTCAATGACCTGAGGACGTGACTGCATTCGCGGGCGCTGTTCGGTCAGGACAAATTCGCCGCCGGTAAAATCTTCATTGGGTTCTGACAGAAGAATCGCCACTTGCAACGGAAAGACGTGTTCGCCGTAAAGATCCTGATGCAGGCAGTTGTAGTCCTGCGGACCATATTGCAGCAACAAGGGCGTCGGACGTTCCTGACCGGCGGCATGGCAGCGTTGCAAAAAGGCCTCGTGCGTGGCGGGAAAGCGCGTCGGCAGGTCCATGCATTCGTACCAACGATTGGCTATCGGCACCAGTCCAGGGTAGAGCTCGCTTCGCAAACGGGCGACGGGTTCCGGCAGGGGGTATTTGAAGTACTTGTACTCGCCACGGCCAAAACCGTGACGAGCCATGATCACCTGTGAACGAAAGAACTCGGGCTGCCCGTAAAGGGCGCTGATTTCGTCGCAGGCCTCGGCACTCAGCAGTGATCGGATAATGGCGCAGCCATCCTGATCGAGTTGTTGCTCCAGCATGTTCTGACACCTTCACCAAAGGTTGAGGTGGTCAGTCTATGCCGTGGTGGCGGGGCGAACACCCCGGTGCTTGCGGTCAAACTTGAGAAGCAGGAGCAGACAACCAAGCTGTTGCTCCGGGGGCTGCTACAGCGCTTTGCTGACGCTGATCTCGGTGATGACGTCGTCGCTCTGGCCATGAATGGCCTCGAGCGCGGCCTTGGCTTCATCTGCTGTGCCGTTTTCAAGCTGGGCAAACTCGAAGCGGCGTTCACCGTTGAGTTTGTATTTGATGACGTACTTGGTCGTTTGGGCCACGGTGGTACCTGCTTTACTTCATGTGCGGACGTTATTCAGCTCAGTTTTGTGCTGGAGCGACGGATGATCTTGATCGAGTGTGTCAGGGTCGGTTTGCGGGTCACGCTGATCGGCCGGCGGTTGACCGTGTCGATGGTGATGTTCCAGAAACCGGTGCTCGGCGCGGTAATCCGGGCCGGAAACGTGTCGAATGCACCGCCGTGGTAAGTGTGACGACCGCCATTCTTGAAGCTGCGGAAGTTGGCGTCGTTCATCAAGCGGATGTTGCACGTTTGGGAGCACTGGATGACGACGATGTCGTCTTCATTGAGGTGCTCGCGCTGGTGGATAAATTTCATGAGGCGCCTCCAGAAGGGCTTTTTCTACAAAATCAAAACGATAGCATGGGCGATTGGCGCCAGTTTATCAGCCCGAACAGGTAATTATCGGGTCGTCGTGCGCCGCTTTGACAATTAAAATCGGTTATTTGGCATTCCATGAGCGATAAAGGTGGTGCGCCTCGGAGAAAATCAGCCTTTGTGCTGTCCGAGGGTCTTTATCGGAGGTTTTGTATGAAGTGGGGTGTGTTAGTCCTGCCGTTTGCTTTGGTCGTGAGTGGCTGCGCGAATGTTTCGGAAATCAATAAGACGCTGCCGACCATGAGCGTGATCTCAGGTAAAAAGCCCCATGAGTATGCCGAGTGCCTGGTTGAACACCTGGCCGAGAGTCGTGGCGCCTTGCAGTTGGAACCGCAAAAAGACGGGATGCGTGTGATCGTCCCGGCGAAGTTCTCGTCTGATCCGGCGGCGGTCTTTGACATTCAAGAACGTTCCAGTGGCAGCAGCATCAAGCTGCATGAGCGGTTGTTCAATGTGCCGGTGCGTCCCATGGATGTGCAGAAAGCCGCCAATACCTGTATTTCCGGCTGATAGACTAGCGACAGTTCACATCGATGCCGTCAAGGCTGCGCTTTGACGGCATTGTCATTTCTGGAGTCGGGCATGAAGCGAGAGCAGGTTAGGGAGCGCCATGCAGAGGGCCATATCTCTGCCACCCATGTGATTCAGAATCCGGCGAATTCAGGGGAATGGATCGTATTTTTCAAGAAAAGCGCCGGGCGCAGCTATTTTCTGGTGGACGAAAACGATGAAGTCGAGTCCTTCAGTCGTCTCGACGACTTGATCGAGGCCGTGCGCGGCCTCGGGATCAAATTCGCTGAAATTCATATGTAACGTCGATGGCTTACTTGCAGACCACAACAACGTTGCGGTTCTTGAAATTACCGACGTCGACACCCAGGGTCTTGTCGCTTTCTTTGGTTGATGGCGTGCCGTCGGTCCCGACAATTCGGTAGCCGGTGCCAGCGCAGGAGGCATCGGCTTTTTCGTAGCACGTGGCCCAGGAGTTGGCTTCACCGGAGCAGTCGATGGTCAGCCCCTGCTCACCATTGTTCAGATAAGTCGTTTCCGAAGTGGCGCAACCGCTCAGGGTCAATACTGCAATCAAAGGTAAAAATTTAGTCATGTCGTTGTCGTCGTCGGGATGATAGGGCTAAGCCTGTGACAGCGCCGGCATMAAAAGGTTATAGCGAAGGGCCACTTCATTGCGGCAATCACAAAAAAGCCCTGCGCAGGGGCAGGGCTTGGTCAAAACGGGTTCAGATCAAGTCTTGTCTTTACCGCGGCGTTTGACGGTTGGGTGTTCAAGTTGCAATACGGATGCCACTTCAATCGCCGACGCTTCGGTAGTGAATGGCCCGGTGATAATCTCTCCGCCGCCGAAGTTGTGTATCCACCACTTGCCGTCTTCCGCCTGAATGATCAGGAACCCGTTGACGCTTTTTGCTTCCGACATCTATCTGCCTCTTTGACTGGTTCAATTGCGCAATGATAGCGCCAAATGCACTCGGAAAGTGCCGATGGGCGTATGGTGGTGCGATTGCACGTCTGGTGGGGGCCGCCAGTGCAGGTTCGATGTTATCTGCTATCTATTAGAGGCTGTCGAACGATCTGCGGAACTATCAGCGAGAATATTTCTCTATGTTGGCATCGGTTTGCCAGTGCGGGGCATTGTAAGGTGCGCGCCGCCTGATTAGACTGCGCCGAAACTCGTACACACAGCCCTTTCAAGGACTTTTATGATCAAGAAATGCTTGTTCCCAGCAGCCGGTTACGGTACTCGCTTCCTGCCAGCGACTAAAGCCATGCCCAAAGAAATGCTGCCGGTGGTGAACAAGCCACTGATCCAGTACGGCGTCGAAGAAGCTCTGGACGCTGGGTTGACCGAAATTTCCATCGTGACTGGCCGCGGCAAGCGCGCYCTSGAAGACCATTTCGACATCAGCTAYGAGCTGGAAAACCAGATCAARGGCACCGACAAGGARAAATACCTGGTCGGCATCCGCAAGCTGCTGGACGAGTGCTCGTTCTCCTATACCCGTCAGACCGAAATGAAAGGCCTTGGTCACGCAATCCTGACTGGCCGCCCGTTGATTGGTGACGAACCGTTTGCCGTGGTACTGGCGGATGACTTGTGCGTCAACCTCGAAGGCGACGGCGTACTCACCCAGATGGTCAAGCTGTACGAACAGTACCGCTGCACCATCGTTGCGATTCAGGAAGTGGATCCGCAGGAAACCAACAAGTACGGCGTGATCGCTGGCGAGTTGATTGCCGATGACCTGTACCGCGTACGCAGCATGGTCGAGAAACCATCCCCGGAAGACGCTCCGTCGAACCTGGCGATTATCGGTCGTTACATCCTGACTCCGGACATCTTCGAGCTGATCAGGCAAACCGAGCCTGGCAAAGGCGGCGAGATCCAGATCACCGATGCGCTGATGAAGCAGGCGAAAAACGGTTGTGTGATTGCCTACAAATTCAAGGGCAAGCGTTTTGACTGCGGTGGTGCTGAAGGCTACATCGAGGCGACCAACTTCTGCTTCGAGAACTTCTACAAGACTGGCAAGGCTTACTGATAGTTGTTGACCTGCTTGTATTGAAAAGCCACCTCCGGGTGGCTTTTTCATTTTCTGGCCCCATATCGTTTGCAGTACTTGCCCGGCGGACGTCTACGGGTATGCTTGTGGACTGCCGAGGAGATTGAAAATGGCCTTTGATTTTGATTTGTATGTGATTGGCGCAGGTTCCGGCGGTGTGCGCGCTGCGCGCTTTGCCGCAGGATTTGGCGCGAAAGTGGCCGTGGCGGAGAGCCGCTACCTGGGCGGCACCTGTGTGAACGTCGGCTGCGTGCCGAAAAAATTGTTAGTTTACGGCGCGCACTTCGCCGAAGACTTCGAGCAGTCATCCGGTTTCGGCTGGACGCTGGGCGAGGCTCAGTTTGATTGGGCCACGCTGATCGCCAACAAGGACCGCGAGATCAATCGCCTGAATGGCATCTACCGCAACTTGCTGGTCAACAGTGGCGTCACCTTGCATGAAGGTCACGCCAAAATCGTCGATCCGAACACGATCGAGATCAATGGCGAGCGCCACACTGCTAAAAACATCCTGATTGCCACCGGCGGCTGGCCGCAAATACCGGAAATTCCGGGGCATGAGCATGCAATCAGTTCCAACCAGGCCTTCTTCCTCAAGGAGCTGCCCAAGCGTGTTCTGGTAGTGGGCGGCGGTTATATCGCCGTTGAGTTCGCGGGCATCTTCCACGGGCTGGGCGCCCAGACCACGTTGCTGTATCGCGGTGAACTGTTCCTGCGCGGTTTCGATGGGGCAGTGCGCAAGCATTTGCAGGAAGAGCTGACCAAGCGGGGCATGGACCTGCAGTTCAATAGCGACATCGAGCGCATCGACAAGCAATTTGATGGCAGCCTGAAAGTGACGCTCAAGGATGGTCGGGAGTTGGAGGCTGATTGTGTGTTCTATGCGACCGGTCGGCGCCCGATGCTCGATAATCTCGGGCTGGAAAACACTGGCGTCAAGCTCGACAAGAAAGGCTTTATCGAGGTCGACGAGCAGTATCAGACGGCCGAGTCCTCGATTCTGGCGCTCGGCGATGTGATTGGTCGTGTCCAGCTGACGCCGGTCGCCTTGGCCGAAGGCATGGCCGTGGCGCGACGTTTGTTCAAGCCTGAGCAATATCGCCCGGTGGATTACAAGATGATCCCGACCGCCGTGTTCAGCCTGCCGAACATCGGCACTGTTGGCTTGAGCGAGGAAGACGCCCGCGAAGCCGGCCACGAGGTGGTGATCTTCGAAAGCCGTTTCCGCCCGATGAAGCTGACCCTGACTGAATGCCAGGAGCGCACGCTGATGAAACTGGTGGTGGATGCCAAGACCGACAAGGTTTTGGGTTGTCACATGGTCGGGCCGGATGCCGGCGAGATCGTGCAGGGGTTGGCCATTGCCTTGAAGGCCGGCGCTACCAAGCGCGACTTCGACGAAACCATCGGCGTGCACCCGACGGCCGCCGAAGAGTTCGTCACCATGCGCTCGCCCGTCGCGGGTTAATCATCCTTGGCTGCGTCTGGCGCTGTCGCTCTGACAGCCGCCAGGCGCACGCTTTCATCCAGGCTCGCCTGGGTCTTGAGCAGTTCGATTTCCAGCACTTTGTTTATCTGCGACTGCTCGTCGACACTCTGCTTCAGCGACTGACTTTCCAGCAGTGCGACGCGCAAGCGTTCCTGGAGGAGGGTGCGTTCGCTGTCGATGCGATGGACCTGTTCCAGCAATTGGTCCTGGCGGCTCTTGGTTTGCTTGAGTTGATCCTGCAACAGGTTCAGCTCTCTCTGGGCGCCACGGTTTTCGGTGAACAAGCGCTCATTGTCGCGGTGCAATTGAGTGATCTCATCCTGGCGCACCATTGCGCTTTGCTGCGCCTGACGCAACTCCATCTGAACCTGCTGCACCTGGCTTTCGTGGCGGCTTTGTTCCTGCTCGCGCTGTTCCTTGACGGCGTTACGGTAGTGCTCCAAGGCATCGCGTGCATGCAGGTGCTTTTCTTCCAGAGAGCGGATCTGCTCGTCCTTGTCCTGCAAGCGTAATTCGAAACCGGCCAGCGCCTGGCTCAGCCCGGCATTGCGAGTCTGCTCGGTCTGCAACATCGAGCGGGTTTCTTGTAGCGAGTCCGATTCCTGTGTCAGCGCCAGGCTTTGCATCTCGTACTGCTGATGCAATTCGGTATTGCTTTCCTGAGCCTCTGTCAGTTGGTTTTCCAGTGCTTTGCGCTGCTGGTCGAACTGTTCGCGTGCCTGATCGATGGGTTCCTGAGCCTTCTCCTTGAGGCGTTGTGCCAGGCGTGAAACCAGGCCTGCCAGTTCGTCATCGATCGGTTCTGGTGCAGGCTCGGCGTGTTCTCTGCCGTCGTCCAGCTCCTTCAGATAGCGATGAATCGTGGTTTTCGAGCCCGTGTTGCCCATTTCGATCCGTACTGCGTCGATGCTTGGATTTTCGCCGCGGGCGAGGATCGCCATCCGTGCCGCATGCACCACTGCTTTATTTACGCCGCCACGAGCCATGAGTTCTCCTACGATTTTGTACTGTGGTACATGCCACTAAAGTACGCAGTGTACCATCTAATAAATAAAGTTAAATGATGCCAGTTTGTCATGCGGGATATACTGGTATTACCCCGTGTGATGAGCCGCACGATGCGATTGCACCCGCCAAAGCGGTACGTTTAAGAGAGTTGAGCCGATGACTGAGCTGGATCGATACCTGGAGGCCGCCACGCGCGACAACACCCGCCGCAGCTACCGGGCGGCCATTGAGCATTTCGAAGTCAGTTGGGGCGGGTTTCTGCCTGCGACTGCCGACAGTGTCGCGCGCTATCTGGTGGCGTATGCGGGGGAGTTATCGATCAACACGCTGAAGTTGCGTTTGTCGGCGCTGGCGCAGTGGCACAACAGCCAAGGGTTTCCCGATCCGACCAAGGCACCGGTGGTACGCAAAGTCTTCAAGGGTATTCGCGCGTTGCACCCGGCTCAGGAGAAACAAGCCGAACCTTTGCAGCTTCAGCATCTGGAGCAGGTGGTTGCCTGGCTGGAGCTGGAAGCGATAGAGGCCAAGGCGCAGCAGGATCAATCGGCACTCCTGCGGGCACGGCGCGACATGGCGCTGATCCTGCTCGGCTTCTGGCGTGGCTTCCGTAGCGATGAGTTGTGCCGCGTACAGATCGAGCACGTTCAGGCGATCGCCAGCTCAGGCA
Source organism: Pseudomonas sp. P5_A12 (assembly GCF_056400685.1). Taxonomy (NCBI): domain Bacteria; kingdom Pseudomonadati; phylum Pseudomonadota; class Gammaproteobacteria; order Pseudomonadales; family Pseudomonadaceae; genus Pseudomonas; species Pseudomonas sp. P5_A12. Next base: position 12,408 of record NZ_JBFUKU010000133.1, read on the forward strand.
TCACGCTCTATTTGCCGCGAACCAAGAGCGATCGCGAGAACCTCGGCAAGACTTACCAGACTCCGGCCTTACAGCGCCTGTGTCCGGTGAATGCCTACATTCAATGGATTACCGAAGCTGCACTGGTTCGCGGGCCGGTTTTTCGAGGCATTGACCGCTGGGGCCACTTGAGCGAGGAGGGCTTGCACGCCAACAGCGTCATCCCGCTATTGCGCCAGGCGCTGGAGCGTGCCGGCATTCCCGCCGAACACTACACCAGTCACTCCTTGCGACGCGGGTTTGCCAGTTGGGCCCATCAAAGCGGTTGGGACTTGAAATCGTTGATGAGTTACGTGGGCTGGAAGGATATGAAGTCCGCCATGCGCTATGTTGAAGCYAGCCCGTTCCTCGGCATGGCCCGACTCACCGAAAAGYCGTTAGCGCTGTAGATCACGTTTTCTTCTATTAATACCGTCGGTTAATAGCGAAAACAAATCAGCAGCATGAGATTTGCCAATGAGCCATCCGTGGATCGAGTGGGTAGGATTCACCCCATCAACTTGTTAACCCAACTTTTCAACCCTGACGGAGAGTCATCGATGCCTATCATCAACAGCCAAGTTAAACCGTTCAAAGCTGACGCCTTCAAAAATGGCGACTTCGTAAAAGTCTCCGATGCTGACCTGAAAGGCAAGTGGTCTGTGGTTTTCTTCTACCCGGCTGACTTCACCTTCGTTTGCCCGACCGAGCTGGAAGACCTGGCTGACAACTACGACGCGTTCCAGAAGCTGGGCGTCGAGATCTACAGCGTTTCCACCGATACCCATTTTGCCCACGCTGCCTGGCACAACACTTCGCCAGCCATCGGCAAAATCCAGTACACCATGATCGGTGACCCGACTCATGCCATCTCCCGCAACTTCGACGTGCTGATCGAAGAAGCAGGCCTGGCTGACCGTGGCACCTTCGTGATCAACCCTGAAGGCCAGATCAAAATCGTTGAACTGAACGATGGCGGCGTTGGCCGTGACGCTTCCGAGTTGCTGCGCAAAATCAAGGCTGCCCAGTACGTCGCTGCTCACCCAGGCCAGGTTTGCCCAGCCAAGTGGAAAGAAGGCGAGGCCACTCTGGCTCCGTCCCTGGACCTGGTCGGCAAGATCTAAGTCTGTGGATCGCATCATCAGGGCGGGTTTCCGTACCTAAGTAAGCTGCAACCGCCCTCAAAAACGCCCGGGCGAGATTCGCTCGGGCGTTTTTTTATGTCTGCTTTTTATGAAACAAAAGAAAGGAAATCGCCCGTATGTTGGACACCAATCTTAAAGCCCAGTTGAAGTCGTACCTGGAACGGGTCACCCAGCCGATCGAGATCGTTGCTTCCCTCGACGACGGTGCGAAATCCCAGGAAATGCTTGAACTGTTGAAAGACGTTGCCAGTCTTTCCACCCAAATTACTTTGCTCGATAACGGTGACGATGCACGCAAGCCATCGTTTTCGATCAATCGCTCGGGAGACGACATCAGCCTGCGTTTCGCCGGCATCCCAATGGGCCACGAATTCACTTCGTTGGTGTTGGCCCTGCTGCAAGTCGGCGGCCACCCGTCGAAGGCCAGTGCTGAAGTGATCGAACAGATTCGCTCACTCAAAGGCGAGTTCAGTTTCGAGACGTACTTCTCGCTGTCCTGCCAGAACTGCCCGGACGTCGTTCAGGCGCTGAACCTGATGGCCGTGCTGAACCCGAACATCCGTCACGTCGCCATCGACGGTGCGCTGTTCCAGGCTGAAGTCGATGAACGCCAGGTCATGGCGGTGCCAAGCGTTTACCTGAACGGCGTGAACTTCGGTCAGGGTCGCATGGGCCTTGAAGAAATCCTCGCCAAGCTCGACACCAGCGGTATCGAGCGTCAAGCCGAGAAGCTCAGCGCCAAGGATGCCTTTGATGTGCTGGTCGTCGGCGGTGGCCCGGCCGGTGCTGCGGCTGCTATCTACGCGGCGCGTAAGGGCATTCGCACCGGCGTGGCGGCGGAGCGTTTTGGTGGGCAGGTGCTCGACACCATGGCCATCGAGAACTTCATCTCCGTGCAGGAAACCGAAGGGCCGAAGCTGGCCAGAGCCCTCGAAGAACACGTCAAGCAGTACGACGTCGATATCATGAACCTGCAACGGGCCACCGCGCTGATTCCAGCGAAGAACCCGGGCGAGTTGCATGAGGTTCGGTTTGAAAGCGGCGCCACACTGAAAACCAAGGCGCTGATTCTTGCAACGGGCGCACGCTGGCGGGAAATGGGTGTGCCGGGCGAACAGCAATACAAAGCCAAGGGTGTATGTTTCTGCCCACACTGCGACGGTCCGCTGTTCRAGGGCAAGCGTGTGGCGGTGATCGGCGGCGGTAACTCCGGCGTTGAAGCGGCGATCGATCTGGCCGGCGTTGTGTCTCACGTGACCCTGCTGGAGTTCGACGTACAGTTGCGCGCCGATGCGGTCTTGCAGCGCAAGTTGCACAGTCTGCCCAATGTCACCGTGA
>NZ_JBFUKU010000134.1:0-17010 GCF_056400685.1 Pseudomonas sp. P5_A12
AGAACGCCTCGCGCGACTTGATCCGCTGCTCATAATGCACCTTGCCGAGGGCGTCTTCGCCGGCGAGCTGGAACACATGCTTGGCCAGGTCAACCGCCACGGTAGTGCAGGCCGCCAAATCGGCAGAAGACAAGGATTGATCAATCGAAGTATGCTTTTTCATGGACTCGCCCTCGCTGTCGTTGGCTGTTTAGACTGCCACCGTGGCGCATTGACGCCTCGGCTTGGGCGAGTCCATTCAATTACAGGATTGCGTACACCGTCGGCACGGTTTATCAGACAACCCGCGCATCCCCCCACCAATTTGGCTAAAATGCCGGCCTTTTCCACCAACGCCGCTGGAACCGCCGTGAGCAAAGAACCCGATCGCCTTTTCGCCCAGCCTTTGGCCCAGGTGCCTGACTTCGCCTTTAACGAGGACGTGGTGCGGGTGTTCCCGGACATGATCAAGCGCTCGGTGCCGGGTTATCCGACCATCGTCGAAAACCTCGGCGTGCTCGCCGCGCAATTCGCCCAGCCCAATAGCGTGCTTTACGACCTCGGCTCCTCCCTCGGCGCCGTGACTCAGGCCTTGCGCCGTCACGTGCGCACCGACGGTTGCCGCGTCATCGCTGTGGATAACTCGGCGGCGATGGTCGAACGCTGCCGCGAATACCTCAATGCTCAGGACTCGATGTTCCAGGAGTTGCTGCCGGTGGAGGTGATCGAAGGCGACATCCTCGCCCTGAAGTTTCAGCCAGCCTCAGTGGTGGCGCTGAACTTCACCCTGCAATTCATCGATCCAGAGCAGCGCACGGCATTGCTGTCGCGCATCCGCCAGTCGCTGTTGCCCGGTGGCGCGCTGATCCTGTCGGAGAAGCTGCGCTTCAACGACCTCGAAGAACATGCGCTGCTCACCGATCTGCACGTCGCCTTCAAACGCGCCAACGGCTATAGCGAACTGGAAATCGCCCAGAAGCGCAGCGCCATCGAAAATGTCATGAAGCCCGACAGCCTCGAAGAACACCGCGAGCGCCTGCTGGCCGCCGGGTTCTCGAAAGTCGTGCCGTGGTTCCAGTGTCTTAACTTTGCCTCGTTGATTGCCTTGCCATGATTGATCTGTCCCCCCTCGCCCGCCGTCTGGCCGGCACCCCGCTGGCCGAATGGGCCAACACCCTGCAAGCGCAGCTCGACAAGAAAATGGAAAAGGGTCACGGCGACCTTGAGCGCTGGCAAAGTGCGCTGGATGCCTTGCCAAAGATTCAGCCGAGCGACGTCGATTTGCTCAATGGCTTGATGCTGGACACCGATTGTGCCGACGAAACCCGCGCGCAGATGCGTACTGCGCTGATGGGGTTGTCACCGTGGCGCAAAGGGCCGTTTGATCTGTTTGGCGTGCACGTCGACACCGAATGGCGCTCGGACTGGAAATGGTCGCGCGTCGCCCCGCATCTGGATCTGAAGGGCAAACGCATCCTCGACGTCGGTTGCGGCAATGGTTACTACATGTGGCGCATGCTCGGCGCCGGGGCCGACAGCGTGATCGGCGTTGACCCGAACTGGCTGTTCTTCTGCCAGTTCCAGGCGGTGCAGCGTTATCTGTCCGAACCCAATGCCTGGCACCTGCCGTTCCCGTTCGAAGACTTGCCGCCGGAGCTGGAAGGCTTTGATACGGTGTTTTCCATGGGCGTGTTCTACCATCGCCGCTCGCCGATCGAGCATTTGCTGGCGCTGAAAGATTGCCTGGTCAAGGGCGGCGAACTGGTGCTGGAGACGCTGGTGATCGAGGGCGATCAACAACAGGTGCTGGTGCCGGAAGACCGTTACGCGCAAATGCGCAACGTGTGGTTCCTGCCGTCGGTGCCGGCGCTGGAGTTATGGCTGCGGCGTGCCGGGTTTACCGATGTACGTTGCGTGGACGTGAGCGTGACCACGGTGGAAGAACAGCGCGGGACAGAGTGGATGAAGTATCAATCGTTGAGCGACTTCCTTGATCCGGACGATCACAGCAAGACGATTGAAGGGCTGCCGGCACCGATGCGTGCGGTCATCATCGCCCGTAAGTAACCCCCAATCTCCAGATCAATGGAGATCGAAATGTGGGAGCGGGCTTGCTCGCGAAAGCGGTAGTTCAGTCAACATCTCAGTTGAATGTTAATCNCATCTCAGTTGAATGTTAATCCGCATTCGCGAGCAAGCCCGCTCCCACATTGGTTCGGTGTTTAGTCTGAAGGTTTCGCGCGTCTAGCCTTGAAGAACTCGCTAAGCACCGCCCCGCATTCTTCCGCCAACACCCCGCCTTCAAACAACACCCGGTGATTCAAAAAACCCTGGGTGAAGAACTGCCCCTGACTCTGCACAATCCCGGCCTTGGGCTCCAGCGCGCCGTACACCACCCGCGCAATTCGCGAATGCACGATCAACCCGGCGCACATGCTGCACGGCTCAAGTGTCACGTACAGCGTGCTGCCCGGCAGGCGATAGTTGCTCGCGGCCAAAGCAGCAGCGCGGATCGCGACCATCTCGGCATGCGCACTCGGGTCGTTGCCGCTGATCGGGCAATTGAAGCCGCGGCCGATGATTTCCCCGTCTTGTACCAGCACCGCGCCCACCGGCACTTCGCCAAGCGCGGCCCCTTGAGCGGCCAGGGCCAGGGCTTCGCGCATGAAGTCGCTATCACGGCTGCGGTCGATGATGGCGGCGGGACGAATCTGACGCATCACGCCACCTCGATGGCGGCCATCAGGCCGGTTTCCATGTGATCGATCACATGGCAATGGAACATCCAGATGCCCGGGTTATCCGCCACCAGCGCCACTTGCGCACGCTCGTTCTTACCCAACAGGTACGTGTCGGTGAAGTACGGAATGACCTTGTGCCGGTTCGAGGCAATGACCTTGAAGCTCATGCCGTGCAAGTGAATCGGGTGCTGATACTGAGTCATGTTCTTCAATTCAAAAATGTAGCTCTTGCCCTTCTCAAGCTTGGCAATCGGCCGGTCGGCGCAGGTCTTGTCGGTGATGTCCCAGGCTTTGCCGTTGATTTGCCACAGGCTCGGCGGCTTGCCGTTGTCGACGTTGACCGACACCGAACCGACCCACTCGAAATTGAAGTTGAGTTTCTCGGCATTGGCCAAGTCCGGCTCGGCCACAGGGTTGGCGGGCAGCGCAGGCGGCCATTCGGTCGATGCATCGCTATTCGCCACCGAACGGAAGGTACCCAAGCGTACCGGACCGTTGCGCAGGGACAACTCTTCACCGGCCGGCGGCGCCTTGATCGCCAGGCAGATACGCATACCCGGCCCGAGCCAGTATTCCTTGCCCAGCGGGCGCGGCTCGATGGGGTTGCCGTCCAGTGCGTAAATCTGCGCTTCGACGCCCGGAATGTTCAGGCGATAGGTCAGCGTGTTATCGAGATTGAGCAAGCGTACACGGGTGATCTGCCCGGCAGGCAAATCAATCACCGCTAGCGGGACGCCATTGATGGTCGACAAGCGCCCGGCCGTACCGCCACGGGCCGCTTCGCGAGGAATGCTGAACGGCAAGAAAGCGCCCTCCTCATCGACGTGCCAGTTCTTGAGGCTCAAGGTTTTCTCGTACTTGAAACCGGTGGGCTCACGCTCTTCGACGATCAGCGGACCGACCAGCCCACGACCGAGCTCCTCGCTGCTGTTCACGTGCGGGTGATACCAGTAGCTGCCGGCATCGGGCACGCGGAATTTGTAGTCGAAGTATTCGCCCGGCAGCACCGGCAATTGCGAAACGTACGGCACGCCGTCCATTTCCAGTGGCAGACGGATACCGTGCCAGTGAATGGTGGTCGCGACCGGCAGGTGATTGATGAAACGCACCCGCAGCCATTCGCCTTGACGCACCCGCAACTCGGTACCCGGTGCCGACGGGCCGAACGCCCAGGCTTGGGTTTTGTGTCCTGGCACCAACTCCACGTCCAGTGGCGCGGCAATCAGCTCATAGTCGTGGCCGGTGTCCGCCTCGGCCCTCTTGCCCAGCCAGTAACGCGACGCGCCTCCCGCTCCGACACCAACGACAACAAGACCGGCCAGGCCACCGAGGATTTGGCGACGGGTAAAGGACATGAACTCAACTACCTCACATGAACAGCGGCAGGCCCAGGCCCGCAAAAGGCGAATACGATACACCTGCAACTGAGAAAGATTAAGTGAAGTATTGTCGCGCCACCTTCTGAAATGACGACCGTCAGCTACAACAAGGGAAACCTCTCGACACGTCCCTTCGGTTCAAACTACGCCAAAACCTCCTTCGAATTGCTGGCTGCCCACTGCGCCACAAATGCGGTCACCCGTTCCTCAATCCCGCTCCCGTAGGTTCGCAGACGCAGCAAATGAATATCGCTCTTGTGCAGAATGCTGTCTTTCAAGGCATCGCGTTCCGCCTGTACCGGCTTGTCATGCTCGCCCCCATCGACCTCAATCACTCCCAGCGGTTTTTTCCCGACTTTGAAATAGAGCACGAAGTCGCAACTGGCGCCGTTTCTCATGAACTCCCGCTCCCGCGGTGTCAAACTCTCGTTGGCGGTTGAGACCAATTGGTTCAGCGCGATCTGGGAGTGGAACGTGATGCCCCGGTACGCCTCCTGCTCCAGAACCCTACGTAGTTCCTCCGCCACAATCTGCTCGGACTTGTACTCGGAATCACTGCGTCGCAATCGGGCATTGAGCCGTTCAAGCGATTGGTCGTATTCCTTGTAGAGCAGGTCAAAGGCCGATATCAACGGCGCGCGGTGGATTTGTCCTTCCTCTGCGTAGTATTCGATGTAGCGCACCAGGGCGGCGATATGCCCGTTGTTCGCCGTGAAAACATCTTCTCCCGTGACCAGGGTGAAGTGATTCCTCGCTCTAGATACCGCCACATTGACCATGCGCGGATCATCCACGAACGCCAGGAGCCTCTGCGTGTTGCTCTTTTTGTCCAACACGGTGGAAAAGACGATCTCGTCGCACTCGCGGCCCTGAAACTTGTGCACGGTGTCATTGACGAAATCAGCCGGCAAAAGCGCTCCCGAAAGCGTGGCCTGACTCCTGAACGGGGCAATGAAGCCTCTGCCATCCTCGCCCTCCCATGCACTTTCGCCCGCCCCATCAAGCACTACCAGCAGCGACTCCAGCTCTCGAAGGTTGGTTTTCTTTCGGGTGTGATTTCCCTTCGCGGTAACGAGCAGCGACAACGGTTTTTCTCCTCGGTCTTGGGTCATCGCAATAAGTTGGTTGTCGTAGAACTGTTGATTGCAGAACTGAATGATTCGCGGATGGCAGCGATAGTGCTCTTTCAATAGCGTCGTCGGGATCGAATCAGTGAACACACTGACGCACGAATCGAGCAGGCTGTGTGTCTCGCAATCGTAGTGATCCATGGGCGCAGTGATGCCCAGCTTTGCCGGAATGTGAGCCAGCTGCTTTCTATCGCCGACGATGATCAGGTTCTTCGCACAACCCAGCGCCAATATCCCCGGAACGATGTCCTGTTGCGAGGCCTCGTCGATGATGACGTAGTCGAGTAACGCACCGCCTTCGAGCGAGTTGATGATCGAATGCGTACTGCTGGAAATGATTGGATATCGCTTCACGAACTCATCGAATTTGCGCTTGTAAGTCTTGGCATCAAAGGGTTCAGGGTCCGGTAAATGCTGATGCAGGTGCTGCTTGAGGTACTTCATCGAAGCACTCGTCAACTCATCCAGCAATGCCTGGTAATTCCCCATTCGCAATGCTTGCTCATGAGTGGCAAGTGTCGCTTTTCTGTCCTGCAGCGCCTTGTCGTAATAATGGAGTTGCAGACCAGTGAAGGTCGATTTGCGCTTATCCCGGTTATCGAATGGCTTGATGCGCAGAATCCTGAAATTTAACAGCAGCTCGATCCTTTGCTTGATCTTGACCCGATCGCCCGCAAGATGTGTCAGGTAAGCCATCAGGTCTGCGGTTTTTTGTGGGGACAGCTTGTATTTATCCAAAGCAACGGGGGCCGGCACGTCGTTATCCTGTTGCCATTGCCGAAGATAACGCCGCTCGACCTCCAGCTCATCAATTTCAATCTGCAGCTGCGCCACCGCATTCCGGGCACTCAGATACCCCTTGAGCTGCTGCAAGACGATCTGGATGCGCTCCATCGGCGGTACGGGTTCGAGAGCTGCCAAGGGTCGAGAGCGTGGACTGGCGAAGAATGCCTCGCGGTTCTCTTTGCTACCCAACTCGGCAACAAGATAATCCAACCCGGACTTGCCCAGCTTTTCACAGACATTCGCGACGGCCGCATTGTTGTTGGATACCACCGCCACGTTTTTTCCACGCAACAGGATATTGGCGATGATGTTTAGAATGGTCTGTGTCTTGCCGGTGCCGGGAGGCCCTTCGATCAGGCTGATCTGCGAGGTGAAAGCCCGCTCGACGGCGTGAAGCTGACTTTCATTGATACCAAAAGAAAAGATGAAGTGACCGGATTGCTCCTGCCTTCCGTTCTGCCCGGTGCAGTAGGCGTACAGAGCCGTGTCCGCGCATGAAGGCAGTGCGTTCAGCTGGCGCAACACATTTTCGGCGATGACCTTATCAACCGGATTTACAGCCTGATCGACCCGACCATTGGCCACGGAACGGAAATAGTGGAATGTCGACTCGTCCTTGATCTTCGTCGGCGTGACAAGCTCGATAGTGTCCATCTTGAACACGTATTTTTTTGTGTTTCCGGGATACTGAATGACGGCATATTTCTCGCCGTAGATCACAGCCTTCTCGACGGAGCTCAATACTGAGCTGCCCTTTTTTCGCAGAAGTGTATCGCTCAACTCTTGGGTAGGAGCGACCTCGCAGTCATCAAGCGGGATAGGAACACTCTTGCCATTGTGATAGTGGCAAGTCAGAAAAAAAACACCGTTCCTGTCGCGCTTTATTGTCCAGTCGCTGATTTGCCTGGTCTGGTCGTTACCGCACACGTAGATGGAAGCCATATATCCCTCAAGCTCGCTCGTTCAAAGCCTGTACACGTCCATGTTGCCGGAATCCGAATTCAGCGATTCGACGGATTGAAACTATTTTGGCATCGATCTTTGCCCTTGCACCAATTTCCAGTGGGTGCGTCGTTCCGTCAGATGTAAACGATTCCTCCAGATGCAACAAGGGCGCCTCATGGCGCCCTTGCTGTTCAACTCATTCCCACTCAATCGTCGCAGGCGGCTTGCTCGACACGTCGTAAGTGACGCGGGAGATGCCTTCGATTTCATTGATGATGCGGCCGGAAACGGTTTCCAGCAGTTCGTAAGGCAGGTGAGCCCAACGTGCGGTCATGAAGTCAATGGTTTCCACGGCACGCAGGGCAACAACCCAGGCGTAACGACGGCCATCGCCAACCACGCCAACCGATTTCACCGGCTGGAACACCACGAATGCCTGGCTGACCTTGTGGTACCAGTCGGCTTTACGCAGCTCTTCGATGAAGATGTGGTCGGCACGACGCAGCAGGTCGGCGTATTCCTTCTTCACTTCACCGAGGATGCGCACGCCCAGACCCGGGCCCGGGAACGGGTGACGGTAGACCATGTCGTACGGCAGGCCGAGTTCCAGGCCCAGACGACGGACTTCGTCCTTGAACAGTTCGCGCAGTGGCTCGACCAGCTTCAGGTTCATCTCTTCCGGCAGGCCGCCCACGTTGTGGTGCGACTTGATCACGTGAGCCTTGCCGCTTTTGGCGCCAGCCGACTCGATCACGTCCGGGTAGATGGTGCCTTGGGCGAGGTACTTGATGTTGTCCAGTTTGTTCGACTGGGCATCAAACACATCGATGAAGGTACGGCCGATGATCTTGCGTTTCTTCTCCGGGTCGGACTCGCCGGCCAGGTTGTCCAGGAATTGACCTTCAGCGTTGGCGCGAATTACTTTGACGCCCATGTTCTCGGCGAACATGGCCATTACYTGCTCGCCTTCGTGCAGACGCAGCAGACCGTTGTCGACGAAGACGCAGGTCAGCTGGTCGCCAATGGCTTTGTGCAGCAGTGCGGCAACCACCGAGGAATCCACACCACCGGACAGGCCGAGCAGTACGTTGTCGGTGCCGACCTGGGCGCGAACCTGAGCGATGGCGTCTTCAGCAATCTTCGAAGGCGTCCACAGGGCTTCGCAGCCGCAGATGTCGAGGATGAAGCGCGACAGGATGCGACCGCCCTGCTTGGTGTGGGTCACTTCCGGGTGAAACTGCACGCCGTAGTAGCCGCGAGCGTCGTCGAACATGCCAGCAATCGGGCAGCTCGGGGTGCTGGCCAGGATGTGGAATTCCTGAGGCATCTTGGTGACTTTGTCACCGTGGCTCATCCACACGTCGAGGCCGAACAGGCCGTCGGCGTCGATGTGGTCTTCGATGCCATCGAGCAGGCGGCTTTTGCCGACCACGTCAACGCGAGCGTAACCGAACTCACGCAGCTCGGAGCCTTCGACCTTGCCACCCAGCTGTTCAGCCATGGTCTGCATGCCGTAGCAGATACCGAAGACCGGAACGCCCAGGTCGAACACGGCCTGCGGTGCACGCGGGCTGTCGGCAACGTGTACAGACTCGGGGCCGCCGGCGAGGATGATCCCTTTTGGCGCGAATTCGCGAATCGCTTCGTCGTCCATGTCGAACGGATGCAGTTCGCAGTACACGCCGATTTCACGCACGCGGCGGGCAATCAGCTGGGTGTACTGGGAACCGAAGTCGAGGATCAGGATGCGGTGGGCGTGAATGTCGAGGGACATGGGAAATAACTCAAAAAGCAGTTGCTAGCTTCAAGCTGCAAGCTGCAAGTAGTCGGAAGCTGCGCGGTAACTGCGTAAACGCAGTACCGCTTGCAGCTCTTAGCTTGTGGCTTATAGCTGTCGGCGTCAGCCGACCCGATAGTTTGGCGCTTCTTTGGTGATTTGTACGTCGTGAACGTGGGACTCGGCCATGCCAGCACCGGTGATCCGCACGAACTCAGGCTTGGTGCGCATTTCTTCGATGTCGGCACTGCCGGTGTAACCCATCGACGAACGCAGGCCGCCCATCAGTTGATGGATGATGGCGCTCAGGGTGCCCTTGTAAGGAACACGCCCTTCGATGCCTTCCGGAACCAGTTTCTCGGCGCCTGCCGAGGAGTCCTGGAAGTAACGGTCGGAGGAACCTTGAGCCTGGGACATGGCGCCCAGCGAGCCCATGCCACGGTAAGCCTTGTACGAACGACCCTGGTACAGTTCGATCTCGCCCGGCGCTTCTTCAGTACCGGCAAACATCGAGCCCATCATCACGCAGGAAGCACCGGCAACGATGGCCTTGGACAGGTCACCGGAGAAACGGATGCCGCCGTCGGCGATCAACGGAACGCCTGTGCCTTCAAGGGCAGCGGCGACGTTGGCGATGGCAGTGATTTGCGGGACGCCGACACCGGCGACGATACGGGTGGTGCAGATCGAGCCAGGGCCGATACCGACCTTGACCGCGTCAGCGCCTGCTTCGGCCAAGGCCAAGGCGGCAGCGCCGGTGGCAATGTTGCCGCCGATGACCTGCACATCAGGGAAATTCTGTTTAACCCAACGAACGCGGTCGATCACACCTTTGGAGTGACCGTGAGCGGTGTCGACCACCACCACGTCCACGCCGGCGTTGACCAGGGCAGCGACGCGATCACCGGTGTCTTTACCGGTACCGACAGCAGCGCCCACACGCAGACGACCTTGGTCGTCCTTGCTGGCAAGGGGGTAAGCCTTGGCTTTTTCGATGTCGTTGACGGTCATCATGCCTTTGAGGGCGAATTTGTCGTCGACGATCAGTACGCGTTCGATGCGGTGCTTGTGCAACAGCTCGCGAACGTCGTGCTTGTCGGCGCCTTCCTTGACCGTGACCAGACGCTCTTTAGGCGTCATCACTTCACGGACGGAGACGTCCATACGATTTTCGAAACGCACGTCGCGGGAAGTGACGATGCCGACCAGGTCGCCATCGTGCAGCACCGGAACGCCGGAAATGTTGTGCATGCGGGTCAGTTCGAACAGTTCACGAACCGTGGCATCCGCCTCGATAGTGATCGGGTCCTTGACCACGCCGGCTTCGTAACGCTTGACCTTGCGCACTTCGGCAGCTTGCTGCTCGATGGTCATGTTCTTGTGGATAATGCCGATGCCACCTTCCTGAGCCATGGCGATTGCCAGACGGGCTTCAGTGACGGTGTCCATGGCAGCAGAAACCAGAGGAATATTCAGCTCGATGCCACGGGTTAGGCGGGTCTTGAGACTGACTTCGTTAGGAAGCACCTCGGAATAACCAGGCACTAGGAGAATGTCGTCGAATGTCAGAGCTTCTTGGCTGATACGCAGCATCGCGGGGGCTCCCGAGCGGGAAAATGGAAGCGCGCCATTATAGTCAGACACCCCCTCGGGTTCAATGTAAAACTCTGTCTTTTATTAGCATTGCYGATATACGGGAATTGTCGCTGCCTACAACTCGACCTTCACCCAACTGACAGGGTGATCCAGCCAATCGGCAAATTCATCAATAAAGCTCTGCTTGAACCCGGCTTCTGCCCAGTTATTGAAGATAAATCCCAGGTTGGAAAAGCCGCATTCCTGCAAGAACAGAAAGCCATTGATGTCATCTTCATGCCCGCATTCGGGGCAGGTGAAATTATCGGTGCGGCCCGGCATCCAGTCTTCCAGGCTTTCGAACAGCGCTTCGCCGACTTCCTTGCGGCACTCGGCGCATCCCGCCTCTTCAAGGAAACCTTTGGCCGGCGTATAGATGCAGCGCTTGGTGACGATCTCCAGGCCATTGATCGACTCGCCAAACGGCAGCGCTTGCGGGTGCAGCACCACCGCGCGGGCACCGTCGGCGATGGCGTGGCCCATGCGGTTGCCGGTGCGGCCGCAGGTGRTCAGTTCTTCCTGGACGATGTTCTTGCGCACCAGCCACCGCACGACCGCCCTTGCCCGGGGTTCATGCACCGGCAGTGTGGAAATTTTCGGGACGATGATGCTTTGTGAATTCATGGCACAGGCCTACCAATACTGAATAATCCACCCTGTAGGAGCGAGTCTGCTCGCGATTGCGGTGGGTCAGGCAACATCACTGTTGACTGCAACGCCCCCATCGCGAGCAGGCTCGCTCCCACAGGATTTGCGGCCGGCAGCTTAATACCTGACAAGCTCCGGTCAAGTACTCAAGTACCGCCCGATCAAGGCAATCCCGCTGGCCAGCACCAACCAGGTCACCAACCGTACAAACGCCTCACGGGACAATCTCATGGTCAACCGCCGCCCGATCCACAACCCCAAGGCCATGGCCGGCAACAAACACAGCGCCAACACCAACAAGGGTAGCTCGGCATACACACCCGCGACGGCAAACAGACTCAAGCGCACCACCGTGCTGCAACTGATCAGCGCACTCTGGGTCGCGCGGGCCGCCTCTTTGGGCAGACGACTGTTCAAATAGATCGCATACAAAAAACCGCCACTGCCAAACAACGCCCCGAACATCCCGCCCACGGTGCCCATCGGCACTGCCCAACCGGCGGATAACTGCGTCGGACGGGTTTTGACCCACAGGCTGTAAACCGCATAGGCGCTGATAAACAGCCCCATCAACAGCAGCAACACATCGGATTTCAGGTTAAGCAGAAAGATAACCCCCAGCGTGCACCCCACCGCCATGCAAGGCAGTAACCGCAGTAACTCGGGTTTCGCCACATCACGTCGCGAGGGCAGCAGATTGCCGAACGCCGCGACAAAATCCAGCAGCACCAGCAATGGCACGATCTTCGATAGCGGCATGAACAGGATCAGTATCGGCCCCGCCACCAGCGCCGTGCCAAATCCGGCGATGCCGAAGACGATATAGGCCAAGGCGATGCCCAGCCCGATGATCAGCCAATCCGTTGTGCCGAAGGGCCATTGGTGTAACAACTCAAATGCATTCATTCCATGTCTTCCTTGAACTCGGGGCCCCGACTTTACCCCTGTGGCAGCGAGCCTGCTCGCGATAGCGGTGTATCAGTCGACAACTTTACTGAAAGTTAAACCGCCTTCGCGAGCAAGCTCGCTCCTACAAGGGGATTTTCGTTGAGCCATGGAGATTGGTCGCCGAATGCCTTTAAACTGCGCCCCATGATTAAAGATCCCTTTGCAAGACTCGGCCTGGACCGTGAAGTCCTGACTGTCAGCCAGCTCAACGGCCGCGCGCGGGTGTTGCTCGAAGACGTGTTCAGCAATATCTGGGTCGAAGGCGAAATCTCCAACCTCGCCCGCCCGGCGTCGGGCCATGTGTATTTCACCCTCAAGGACAGCGGCGCCCAGGTGCGTTGCGCGCTGTTTCGGCAAAACGCCGCACGGGTGCGTCAGGCGCTGAAGGATGGCCTGGCCGTCAAAGTCCGGGGCAAGGTTTCGTTGTTCGAGGGTCGTGGCGACTATCAGCTGATCCTCGACACCGTGGAGCCGGCCGGTGACGGCGCGCTGCGCCTGGCCTTCGATGCCTTGAAGGAAAAGCTCAGCGCCGAAGGCCTGTTCAGTGCCGAGCGCAAAGTGCCGTTGCCCGCGCATCCGCAACGCATCGGCATCATCAGCTCGCCGACCGGCGCGGTGATTCGCGACATTATCAGCGTGTTCCGCCGCCGGGCACCGCAGATCCAGCTGACGCTGATCCCCACCGCCGTGCAAGGTCGCGAGGCCACCGCGCAGATTGTCCGCGCACTGAAACTGGCGGACGCCCGTGGTTTCGACGCATTGATCCTGGCCCGTGGCGGCGGTTCGCTGGAAGACCTCTGGTGTTTCAACGAAGAAGCCGTAGCCCGTGCCGTTGATGCCTGCGTCACGCCGATCGTCAGCGCCGTCGGCCATGAAACCGACGTGTCGATYAGTGACTTCGTCGCCGACGTCCGCGCCCCGACGCCGTCCGCCGCCGCCGAACTGCTCGCCCCGGATTCCGGCGATCTGGTGCGTCGGGTCGAAAGCCTGCATCGCCGACTGGTGATGCGCATGCGCGACCGCCTGATGCGCGACCGCTTGCGCCTGGAGGGCATCTCCCGCCGCCTGCGCCATCCCGGCGAACGTCTGCGCCAGCAAGCGCAGCGTCTGGATGATCTGGACATGCGCATGCGTCGCGCTTTCGAACGCAGCCTCAATACCCGTCGCGAGCGTTTGATTCGTCTGGAAACGCGCCTCGCCGGGCAACATCCCGGCCGGCAATTGGCGATGCTCCGCCAGCGCCTCGACAGCCTCGCCGAACGCCTGCCCCGTGCGATCCGCGAAGGCCTCAAGTCGCGGCGCCTGCAACTGCAAAGTCAGGTGCAGACGCTACAAGTGGTCAGCCCGCTGGCGACACTGGCCCGTGGCTACAGCATTCTGCTGGACGAACGCGGCAACGCGATCCGCAGCGCCGAACAAACCCACAACGGGCAGCGCCTCAAGGCCAAACTCGGCGACGGCGAACTGCAAGTGCGGGTCGAAGACAATCACCTGACGCCTGTCACCCTTTCTTTACTGGATTGATCCATGCCGCGTTTTCTAGCTCCGCTGCTTCTGCTGTGCCTGACCTTCAACGCCCACGCCGACAGCTACATCACTCGCCTGTTGAACAAACCGGTACCGGGCGGCGTAGCCGTGGTGGACCTGGGCGCCTCTGCCCAGGCGCCGAAAGCCAGTTATCAAGGCAAACCGGTGTTGATGGTCAAGGAACAGAACAACTGGCTGGCGATTGTCGGCCTGCCGTTGACCGTAAAACCGGGCACGCAGCAACTCAGCAGCGGCGGTCGCAACCTGAGTTTCACCGTCGGCACCAAGAAGTACCCGGAACAGCACATCACCCTGAAAAATACCCAGCAGGTCAACCCGAATCCGGACAACCTCAAGCGCATCGAAGGCGAACTGGCCGAGCAAATTCAGGCCTACCGCAGCTTCAGCCCGAACACCCCGAGCAACCTCTTGCTGGACAAACCGGTCAACGGGCCACTGTCGAGCAAGTTTGGCGTGCGTCGTTTCTTTAACGGTGAAGAACGCAACCCCCACGCAGGGTTGGACTTCGCCGTGCCTGCCGGTACGCCAATCAAGACGCCGGCCGCGGGCAAGGTGATTCTGATCGGCAACTACTTCTTCAACGGCAACACGGTGTTTGTCGATCATGGGCAAGGTTTTATCAGCATGTTCTGCCATATGTCGAAAATCGACGTGAAGGTCGGGCAGCAACTGGCCCGTGGCGGGGTCGTCGGGAAAGTGGGGGCGACGGGGCGCGCGACCGGGCCGCACATGCACTGGAATATCAGCCTGAATGATGCGCGGGTGGATCCGGCGATTTTTATCGGGGCATTTCAGCCATAGATAGTTGTTGAGGCTGCCGGCCTCATCGCGAGCAGGCTCGCTCCCACAGTTGATCTATGGCGTACTCAAATCCAATGTGGGAGCGAGCCTGCTCGCGAAGGCGGCCTGATAGGCGCCGCTATTCAGCCTCAAGGTCCTCGATCCCATGAGCTTCCCGGTCCGCCAGGCAGTGCCTGATCCAGGTCTGGGTTTCCTCTGAGAAGCCGGTCAACTCTTCAGCCGTAATCAACTCCCGGGCACACAACCCAAGCAAGTGCGACTGAGCTTCATGCCGTGAAAACCTGAACACACCAAACGCCCAATACAGCTCTTTTCGCCTGGATTGAAGCAGCTCTTCCGTGGCTTCAATCCGATCGTAAGGCTCCAGGCTTTTATCCAGCACTGTGCGTTCGACCTCCTCCATGATCCGCACACACATCCGCTCGTGGGCCAAGGGACGCAACGCGCTGTACCGCTTCCAGTCCGACTCGTTCATGTCCGACTCCTGCCTTGTTCAAGGCTTTAAGCATAGCTGCGCCCAGCGAGACGTCACCGTAACCCTCCAATTGCGCAGTGCTCAGACCTTGCGCAATCATCAAAACAATCACCGCCACTCACAGCAATAAAATCTCGATAAATTCGACTTTCAGGGTATTCCTCTCAATTTTTTTCGACTGCTTGCCATCCTTTCCCCCCGCGGTTAGGGTTGAAGGCATGAAAACCTCTCACACCCTCATTCAGCTTCGCCAGCACCGCAGCCTGTGCCTTGTCAGCGCACGACTGCCGGGCTGAATCGCGATGCCTCGCTCCACGCGTTTCCCCAAGAACATTTGATCCACCGGCAGGCCGCCTTTTTTCGGCCCACACAATAAGGATTCCCCCGATGAGCATGCTCAAAGATCCGTCTTCGAAATACCGCGCGTTCCCGACCATCGACATCCCGGATCGCACCTGGCCGTCGAAGACCATCACCGCCGCGCCGATCTGGTGCAGCTCTGACCTTCGTGATGGCAACCAGTCGCTGATCGAGCCAATGGACGCGGTCAAGAAATTGCGTTTCTGGAAAACCCTGGTGTCTGTCGGTGTTAAAGAAATCGAAGCCTCGTTCCCGGCCGCTTCGCAAACCGACTTCGACTTCGTGCGTACCCTGATTGAAGGCAACCACATCCCGGACGACACCACCATTCAGGTGCTGACCCAGGGCCGTGAAGACTTGATCGAGCGCACCTTCGAATCCCTGCGCGGCGCGAAGAAAGCCATCGTTCACCTGTATAACGCGACCTCCCCTTCTTTCCGCCGGATTGTTTTCAATCAGGACAAGGACGGAATCAAGGAAATCGCCGTCAGCGCGGCCAAGCTGTTCGTCAAATACGCCGCCATGCAACCGGACACCGAGTGGACCTTCGAGTACTCGCCAGAGACCTTCAGCGCCACTGAGCTGGATTTCGCCAAAGAAGTCTGCGACGCGGTGATCGAGGTCTGGAACCCGACGCCTGAGCACAAGATGATCCTCAACTTGCCTGCGACCGTCGAATGCGCCACCCCGAACATCTACGCCGATCAGATCGAATGGTTCGGCCGTCACATCAACCGTCGTGACAGCGTGATCATCAGCCTGCACACCCACAACGACCGTGGCACCGGTGTAGCCGCCACCGAGCTGGGCCTGATGGCCGGCGCCGACCGTGTCGAAGGCTGCCTGTTCGGCAACGGCGAGCGTACCGGTAACGTCGACCTCGTGACCGTGGCACTGAACCTCTACACCCAGGGCGTTCACCCTGAGCTGGACTTCTCCGACATCGACGGCGTGCGCAAGGTCGTCGAAGAGTGCAACCAGATCCAGGTGCACCCACGTCACCCGTACGTTGGCGACCTGGTCCACACCGCGTTCTCCGGCTCCCACCAGGATGCCATCCGCAAGGGCTTCGCCCAGCAGAAACCGGATGCGCTGTGGGAAGTGCCGTACTTGCCGATCGACCCGGCCGATATCGGTCGCAGCTACGAGGCGGTCATCCGCGTCAACAGCCAGTCGGGCAAGGGCGGTATCGCTTACCTGCTGGAACAGGAATACGGTATCAACTTGCCACGCCGCATGCAGATCGAGTTCAGCCAGGTCGTGCAGCGTGAAACCGATCGCCTGGGCCTGGAAATGACCGCTCAGCAAATCCACGCGCTGCTGCACAGCGAATACTTGCAAGCCAACACCCCGTACGCGCTGGTCAGCCATCGCCTGCAGGAAGAAAACGGTCACAGCGCCGTGGAAGTTGAAGTCTCCGGCAAAGGTCAGGGCGAGAACAACCTGCACTGGCGCGGCAAGGGCAACGGTGCACTGGAGGCCCTGGTGGCCGGCCTGCCGATCCCGGTGGAGATCATGGACTACAACGAACACGCCATCGGCGCGGGCACCAATGCCAAGGCTGCGGCCTACATTGAACTGCGCGTGAACGGTGAACGTGCGGTGCATGGCGTCGGTATCGATGAAAACATCACCACCGCCAGCTTCAAGGCCCTGTTCAGCGCGCTGAACCGCTCGCTGAGCCAGCCGGAAGCGAAAGCGGCGTAAGCGTTCACTGCAACGCAAAAGGCCCCAAGGTKCGMACCTTGGGGCCTTTTTGTTTGCCGTGATTTTTGCCTGCTCGTTCCCACGCTCCGCGTGGGAATGCCTCTAGGGACGCTCCGCGTCCAGTGACGCGGAGCGTCACGGGCTGCATTCC
>NZ_JBFUKU010000135.1:0-14857 GCF_056400685.1 Pseudomonas sp. P5_A12
ACCTTTGGCCTGCGCATGGCAGAGGCCCGGCGCATGTCGGATATCGGTGTCGTCAGTTTGCTGCTCAGTCATCAGCGCACGCTGCGCGATATGTTGCACACCAGTATCGAGTATCGGCACCTGCTCAACCGGACGCTTGCCATGAACCTGGAGACCGTGGGTAAGTTGGTACTGATCCGCGAGGAGGTCATGGCGGAGGCGGGCGTGCCCAAGCGTCAAGCCACCGAATTGGCGATCGGGATCCTGCACCGTACGTGCAAATCCGTCATGGGCAGTCTCTGGAATCCGTCGAGTGTCCATTTCAGCCATGAAGCGCCGGCCAGCCAAAAGGAACATGCGCGGTTCTTTCGTTGCCGGGTGGTGTTCGATGCCGAGTTCGATGGCATCGTCTGCAGTAAAGAGGACATTGATCTACCCAATCCACAGGCCGACCCGGCAATGGTTGGCTATGCGCGCCAATTCATGGATTCGATGGCTGGCGGCAACGAACACTCGGTGATTTTCGACGTGCGCAAGGCGATCTATTTGTTGTTGCCGGTCGGGCGCGCCACGATCCATCAGGTCGCTTACGCACAAGCCGTCAGCGTGCGAACCCTGCAACGTGAACTCGACGAAGTGGGCCTGACATTTTCCGCATTGCTCAACGCTGTGCGTCGCGAACTGGCGTTGCGTTACATGGAAAACCGGAACTATTCCCTGCAGCGCGTGGGCATGATGCTCGGTTATACGGTGCCGACTTCATTCACTCGCTGGTTTAGCGCCGAGTTCGGTTGTTCGCCCCGAGAGTGGCGAAGCCGCAGCAAACAGGCTGGCAGCGATTTGCCTGCGTGACCCCCTCTGACGTTTTCCGGGACGGCCTGTCGGACGTCCCGAAATGTCAAATCGATGCCCCGGTAAGTCAATCCCGATCACAGCGATGCTCATAAAGTGAGTTCCGGGACTAGCGCTTACCCATCCGTAGCCTGAACCCCCTATTACCTGTCGTCAGTCTCAAGGCTCGAGCACGCCAATCCGCCATGCCTGACGTCAAGCCACAACAAAAACAATAAAGGTGTATCACCCGATGAAAAGTCGCAACCTCCTGACTGCGCGACGTCAACTGCTGGCCACGGCTATCCTGGCCACGAGTCTGCCGGCTGCCCATGCTTTCGAGTTTGACACTGGCAGCGAAGACTGGTCCGTGCGTTTCGACAACACCGTCAAGTACAACTATGGCGTGCGTACGGAAAGTGCCGACAAGCGCCTCCTGGGGACGCCCAACAGTAACGACGGTGATTACAATTTCCGCAAGGCCGGCACCAACATCACCAACCGTGTCGACCTGCTGTCTGAATTGGATGTGGTCTACCAGAACAACATGGGCTTTCGTGTCAGCACCGCGAGTTGGTACGACAAGGCTTATGAGAATACCGGCTCCAACTCCAACCCGTTCGTCAACGGCAACGATGAGTATTCGTCGATTTCCGGTTTTGGCGGGCGTCCGCCAGCCCCCGCGATTTTCGGCAGCCCGCACCTGAGCAACTATGCCCAGCGTTACTACAGCGGCCCGTCCGGTGAAGTCCTCGATGCCTTCGTGTTCTACAACACCCAGGTGGGGGAGGAGTCCCAGCTCAGTATCAAGGCGGGCCAACACAACGTGTTCTGGGGCGAGACGATCCTCAACCCGGTGCACTCGATCAGCTATGGTCAGTCCGGTCTCGACCTCGCCAAGCTGGCGGCGTCGCCGGGCACCGAAGCCAAGGAACTGTTCGTTCCGCGCAACCAGATTTCAACCACGTTTAACCTGAACCCCGAACTGACCTTTGGCGCTCAATATTTCCTTGATTGGGACGGCGCGCGCCTGCCTGAGGCCGGTACCTACTACAGTGGGTCCGACGTGGTGGGCTTCGGCGCGCAGTCGTTCCTGCTGGGGCATACCGGCGGGGCAGGGCTGGCGGGTCCGAACGGCACTCTGACCACCGTCCGCCGTGGCCATGACTACACCCCGGATAATCAGGGTGACTGGGGGCTGATGCTCAAATGGTCGCCCGAGTGGCTGGACGGCACGTTGGGCGCCTACTACCGCAAGACCTCGGACATTCTTCCGCAAGCCGTCCTGGACACTCGAGGCCTGACCAGTGTGGGCGGTTTAACAGGGCTGCGTAACTCCATCAGCACCACCTCGTACGAGTTTGCCTATGGCGATGACATCGACATCTACGGTCTGAGTCTGTCCAAGGAAATCGGCGGCGTCAGCGTCGGCAGTGATTTGAACATTCGTCACAACATGCCGCTGTCCAGCATTCCGGCGATCATCAGTGCCCCGGGCGCCGCTGGGTTGCAGGCCGGTCTTGGCTTGCTCCCCCCGCGCAGTCCAGGCACCGGCGTGATTACCGATGTGCCTCGCGACGGTGACAGCCTGGCCGCCACCGGCGACACGCTGCACTGGACCATCAACGGCCTGGTCTCGATTGCCGACACCCCGCTGTTCGATTCGGCCACCCTGCTGGGCGAGCTGTACTACAGCAACCTGCTCAAGCTCGATGACAAGAACGAAGCGCTCTACAAGGGCAAAGGCACCTATCGCGGCGTCGACAAACCGACCCGCGATAACTGGGGTGTCGCGGTCAACTTCACACCGACCTGGTACCAGGTGTTTCCCGGTGTGGACCTGAGCGCACCGCTGTCGGTCAACGTCGGCATCGACGGTGTTTCGCCTGTCGTAGCGGGCGGGGCGGAAGATGGCGGCAACTACGCCGTCGGGGTCAGCGCTGCCATCTACAACCAGTATTACGTTGACCTCAAATACGTCGATGCCTTCGGCAAAACCAGCCAATGCAACGACGGCGCCACCGATGGTTCAACCCCTAACGCCCTTGATGGCACGCAGCGTTACACCTGCTATGGGGGTGGCTACGCGTCTGCCTCCGGCTCCGGTAATACCGAGGATCGGGGCGCTCTCTACCTGACCCTGAAAACCACCTTCTGATCCACCCATTGCCTTGTGCAAGCAGGAGAACAATAAGATGAAATTCGCCTATACCCTGATCGCCGCCTCCATGGCCATGGCCCTTGCGGCGCCTTCACACGCAGCCGTCGATGCCGGCGAAGCGGCCAAACTGGGTAACCAGTTGACCCAGATCGGCGCTGAAAAAGCCGGTAACGCCGACGGTTCGATTCCGGCATATCAGGGTGGCCTGACCACCCCGCCCGCCAACTTCAAGACAGGCGACAGATTGCGTCCCGATCCGTTCGCAGCTGAAAAGCCGCTGCTGGTGATCGACGGCAAGAACGTCAACCAGTACAAGGGGCAGCTGACCGCTGTGACCGCCGAGTTGGCCAAGCGTTATCCGAGCTTTCGCATCGAGGTTTTTCCCACCCACCGCACGGCTGCGCTGCCTAAAGGTGTGTTGGACAACACGGTAAAAAATGCCACTGCGGCGCGTTCGGCTAACGGCGGCAATGCCATCGAGAATGCCCTGCCAGGCATACCGTTTCCGATCCCCAAGACCGGCGCCGAGGCCATCTGGAACCACTTGCTGCGCTACCAGGGTGTCAACATCCAGAGCAAGTATGACAACTGGAACGTCGACTCCGCCGGTGTCGCCAGCCTGGCCACGACCGGCAGCGCGCAGATCAACTACGCCGCCTATGATGACCTGGCCAAACCGCTGGCGGCCGCCGACACTTATTACCAGATCAAGTTGGCCTACACCGGCCCGGCCCGTCGTGCCGGTGAGGCTGTGCTGCTGCGCGACGCGGTCAACCCGCTGGAGCAACCGCGCCGGGGCTGGCAATACCTGCCGGGGCAGCGCCGTGTGAAGTTGGCACCGAGCCTGGCTTACGATACGCCGAACCCTGGTACCGCTGGCGCCGCCACCTGGGACGATGCATTCGTGTTCAACGGAGCGCTGGATCGCTACGACTGGAAGTTGGTCGGCAAGCAGGAAATGATCGTTCCCTATAACGCGTATCGTGTGACCTATCAGGGCGATCTGAAGCCGATGATGACCCCCAATCACTTGGCTCCTGAGTTCGTTCGCTGGGAGAAACACCGTGTATGGGTGGTGGAGGCGACGCTGAAACCGGGTGCCCGTCATATCTACGCCAAACGCCGCTTTTACCTGGACGAAGACAGCTGGATCGCTCTGGCCTCCGACCAATACGATGCGAGCGGTCAGCTGTATCGCGGCGTCTTCACTTTCCTTAGCCAAAGCTATGACCAGCAAGTACCGGACGCCACGCCTTATCTGAGCTATGACCTGATCGGCGGCACCTACAGCGCCGTCGGCCTGCCTGGTCCCTACGGCGGCATCAAATACAGCGAGGCACTGACCAAGACCCAGTGGTCACCTGAATCGCTGGCAGGTGCCGGCATCCGCTAACAGCTTCTTCTCCGCTACTGCCGATTGTTGATCGCGCAGTATTTTGCGCCGGCTTGTACTCGTGTACACACCGGCGCCTTTTTTTTTGAACGGCGCACGAATCAGTCGACGCGTCAGTGAACTCCGCTACTCGAACCTCAAGGAATCACCATGAATGTATTAATCGTCCATGCCCATCCCGAGCCGAAATCCTTTACCGCTGCACTGCGCGACCAAGCGGTTGAAACCTTGCAGGCTCAAGGGCATCAGGTCCGGGTCTCCGATCTGTACGCGATGCAGTGGAATCCGGTGGTCAGTGCCGAGGACTTCTGCGCCAGGGAAAATCCCGAGTACCTGATCTACGCGCTAGAGCAACGACGCAACAGCAAAGAGCAGACGCTCGCCGCCGATATCCAACAAGAGTTGGACAAGCTGCTATGGGCGGATCTGCTGATCCTCAACTTTCCGATTTACTGGTTCTCGACACCGGCCATCCTCAAGGGCTGGATTGATCGCGTGCTGGTCTCCGGCATCTGCTACGGCGGTWAMCGCTTCTACGATCAAGGTGGCCTGAGCGGCAAAAAAGCACTGGTGGCCGTGACGTTGGGCGGGCGTGAACACATGTTCGGCGAGCGGGCGATTCATGGTCCCCTGGAGGACATGTTGCGTCCGCTCTTGCGCGGGACGTTGGCTTACGTCGGGTTAGAGGTGCTGAAGCCTTTTGTCGGTTGGCATGTCCCTTACATCAGCGCTGAAGCTCGACAGGAATTCTTGCTCAGCTATCGCCAGCGCCTGGAGAACATTGACGCAGATGAGCCCATCGAGTACCCACGCTTGAGTCAATTCGATGATCGGCTTTATCCCCTCTGAGCCATTTCCGGGCGGGCGAGTGATTGCAAAAAGAACCGCGATTATCGTCACTTGGTGGTGACTCATGAGTTCGTCAAACAGTCCCACCAAAAACAACTCCAACATGGCCACTCAACATGCACCCGTTACGACAAAGCCTGCATAACGAACTACACGCGCGCCCGTCACTGTATTTCGATGAGCCGGCCCATGTGTTTCATCTGGCCTTTCTCGCTAGCGATCAGGAGTGCAATGCATTCCTGCAAAACTGCTGCCCTGACTCCCTCGACCTGAATGCCGCCCAAGGTATTACTCGACTCGATGGTCATGCCCTGAAATGGGAACGCCATGCCGAGTTTTTCACCCTGACCCTGGTGGTCACTTCATCCACCAATGACCTGTCCTGGACAACGCTGCCCGAGGTGCTGGCACGAAAGGTCGAAGGGCATTTGTCGACGCTCATCAACTCGGTGCAAATCGTAGTGCGTGGTGAAGCCGACCTGGATCTTTCCCGTTACGGCTTCAAGGACCCGAGCGGTTCTTGCGTGGGCGGCGGCGATGCGGTGGTCTGGAGCGATTTTCGGATCAGCGAGGAGGGCAACAACCACCTGTTGTTCGTCAACCGACGCCTGAATGCCTACCGCCAGGGTCGAATGATACGTCGCCTTCTGGAAATCGAGACCTATCGGATGATGGCCTCGTTATCCTTGACCATGGCCAAATCCTTGAGCGCGCAGCTCGATATTTTTGACAAGACCCTGGTCACACTCTCCGAACGTAACGCCCATGCCGACGGTGATAATGCGAAAGCCCTGCTTGCAGATATTTCCAACCTCTCTGCCCAAGTGGTCAGTAGCACTGCGAAAACCCGCCACCGCTTCAGTGCTACTCAGGCCTATGCTCAGCTGGTGTTTGAACGCTTGGGAGAGTTGCGGGAAAGTCACGTGGGCGATTGCCAGCGCCTTGGCGTGTTTATCGAGCGCCGCTTCAAACCCACCGTCAGGTATTGCTCCGCCACCGAACAGCGATTGGAGCACCTGGCCAAAAGCGTGGCCAACCTGGGCGATCTGTTACAGGCTCGGGTTCAAGTCGAAATGGAAGAACAGAACTCGGAAATTCTCAAAAGCCTGAACGCCCGCGCCGATGCTCAGATCAAGATCCAGCGCGCAGTGGAAGGTCTGTCGATTATTGCGATTACCTACTACCTGATTAACCTGTTCAAACTTGGCTACTCGGGGTTGCACTTGCTTGGCGTTGCAGTGGCCCCGCGAGAGGCCATGCTGGCAATGACGCCGCTGGCGATCGGCGTTCTTGCGTTGATTGTGCTTCGTATCAAGAAAGTCAAAGAGCATTGAGGCGATTGTTCTGATGCGCACTTTTATACGCAGGGTGCGTGGACTTCCACGACGGGTCATACCAGGGCAGGCGCCTGAATGACCCGTGCGGTAAACCAATGTTCAGCGCTTGACCCCGATGCTCGTGATGAAACGAGTGATCCAGGATCGAGCGCTGCCGTTGTAATGTCAGACACTGCCGACCAATTTCCCCTCATTCATCCGGCGCTTGTACGCACTGTCCCGATTTGCCAACCAGAAATACAACGGCGAAGTCACCACCAGCCCGACCACCCAGGACAAGTCGGCGCCGTTGATGTGTTCTGAAATCGGGCCGACATACAACGGTGTGTTCATGAAAGGAATCTGCACCGCAATACCGACCGCGTACGCCAGCAATGCCTGCGGGTTGTAGCGCCCATAAATCCCGCCATCCACGCGGAAGATCGAGGCAATGTCGTACTTGCCTTTATGGATAGCGTAGAAGTCGATCAGGTTGATTGCCGTCCAAGGCACCAGCACTACCAACAACACCAGCACCATATCGACGAAGTGGCCGATAAAGTCTTTTGAGGCGAAAACCGCTGCAATCGCACAGGCTGCCAGTACGAGGATGGAGATCACCGCCCGGCTTTTCGCGGTGGGGATCCAGCGATACGCAAAGGTCTGCACCAGGGTGATGATCGACAGCACCGCGCCATACAAATTGAGGGCGTTATGGCTGATCACGCTGAGCAGGAACAGCACCAACATCAACGGGCCGATAGAGCCGGTGGAAAGTTTGACGGCGTCCATCGTGTCCATGCCGACCGGGGTGGCAAGTACCGCGACGGCGCCGAAGATGAACGACAGGCTGGAGCCCAGTGCCGAGCCCAGGTAAGTGGTCCAGAAAGTGGACGCGACTGGAACGTCAGCCGGCAGGTAGCGCGAGTAATCCGACACGTAGGGCGCGAAGGCGATCTGCCACAGCGCAGCCAGAGACACGGTAGCCAGCCAGCCGGAAATGTTGAATTCACCGCGGGTCAGAAAGTCCGTGGTCTGGATATGGGTAAAGATATAGCCAAACCCCAATACGATGCCGGCGCCCAGTACCCAGGTACCGATGCGGTTGAGCACATGGATAAAGCGGTAACCGATGATGCCGATGATCCCGGAGCCGATGGCGCCGATCACGATGCCCACGGGCACGGGCACTGCGTCGACCACACCGTGCAAGGATTTACCCGCCAGCACGATGTTGGAGGCAAAGAAGCCGATGTACATGACGCCGGCGATCACCACCACCAGCAATGCGCCGAGGGAGCCGAACTGGGCGCGGCTCTGGATCATTTGCGGGATGCCCATCTGCGGGCCCTGGGCCGAGTGCAACGCCATCAACACGCCGCCGACCAGGTGGCCGACGAGGATGGCGACGATGCCCCAGATCAGGTTCAGGTGGAACAGTTGCACGCCCAGTGCGCCGGTCACGATCGGCAATGGCGCGATGTTGCCGCCGAACCACAGGGTGAAAAGATCTCTTACCTTTCCATGGCGATCTTCAGGGGGCACGTATCCAATCGTGTGTTTTTCAATAAGCGGGGCGGAGGATGTCGCAGTGGTGACCATGAGGAACTCCAAGGCAAGGTGAGTACGTGGACGTACTTCGCAGTGCGCCGCCTGCGCGACGCTTTGTTGTTGGAGTGATGATCTGTAATGGCGGCAGGCAGGTAAATTAGTAAGTTTGTTGCTATAGACCTTAAAAAAAGTATCTCGCCGGCCTTTTTGCTCCGGTATGTTGCATGCACCGTGATTGCTGAAGAAAACAGCTTTTTTTTGCACTTGTTTGGGGTGAATTCCCACGTTTAACGAGGTTCCGATGGCTGCCTACAACCTGCGCCAACTCAGATATTTTGTTACCACGGCCGAGTGCGGCAGCGTCGCCGAGGCGTCGCGCAAGCTGTATATCGCGCAGCCGTCGGTCTCCACCGCGATCAAGCAGTTGGAAGACAGCTTTGGTGTGCAGCTGTTTATTCGCCATCACGCTCAAGGCGTGTCGTTGACGCCCAGCGGTGCACGGTTTTATCGCAAGGCGCAGGAGCTTTTGCGGGTGGCCCATGAGTTCGAGCAGAACGCCCTGGCGGACAACGACGTGGTGGCGGGGCAGATCGATATCGGCTGCTTTGAAACCGTGGCACCGCTGTACTTGCCGCGCTTGATCGCCGGCTTCAAGGCGCGTTGGCCGGGGGTGGAGATTCGGATTCGCGATGGCGAGCAACAGGAACTGGTACAGGCGCTGACGGCAGGCAGTATCGATGTGGCCATGCTGTACGAGCATGACTTGGGCGGCGCCATTGAAACCACGCCATTGATGCCACCGCAACAGCCRTATGCGTTGTTGCCGGCGGATCACCGTTTTGCACAGCAGCCCAAGGTGTCGCTGGCGGACCTGGTGCTGGAACCGATGATTTTGCTTGACGTTCTGCCCAGCCGGACCTACTTCGTAAGCATCTTTGAAGAGCGCGGGTTGACGCCGAATATCGTGTTCAGCTCGCCGTCGATCGAGATGGTGCGGGGGATGGTTGGGCGGGGGTTCGGGTTTTCGATATTGGTGACCAAGCCGTTCACCGAGTACACCTACGATGGGCAGAAAGTCGTCTGTGTGCCGCTGGCCGAAACCGTCACMGGTTCAGGTTTGTCGGCGGTGTGGTTGCGCCGTTCGCCCCTGAACAAACCCGCGCAGTTATTTGTCGACTACTGCCGCGAAGAACTCGCGCGACTATTGGGCTAAACCCAGGATTAAAAATGTGGGAGGGGGCTCTTRCCCCTCCCACATTTGATTTTTGGTGTCTGGTAGACAGGCTGCTCAGGCGCGGATTGATTCCAGCATCCGCAGTAGCATCGCATCACACCCCGCTAATTGCGCCACACTCACAAACTCATCCGGCTTATGCCCCTGGTCCATGCTCCCGGGCCCGCACACCACCGTGGGAATGCCCGCCGCATCGAACAATCCGCCCTCAGTACCAAACGCTACCGTGCCAAACTCCCGCGAACCGGAAAACGCCGCGATCAATTCTGCCGCCTGGCTGCGTTCGTCGGTGACCAGGCCTGGGTAAGCGGACAACTCGGTAAAACGAATCGCACTCTGGCGACTGACTGCCTGCATGCGCGGCAGCACTTTTTGCATGGCATAAGCCTGCAACTCCTCAGCGACCTCACCCGGATCCTGGGACGGCAAGGCACGAATCTCAAAATCAAACCGACAATCTGCCGGCACGATATTCAGCGCCTTGCCGCCACTGATCACCCCGGTCTGCACCGTGCTGAATGGTGGATCGAAACGCGCATCCTGGGTGTCCCGCAGGCGTTGCCCGATTCTTCCCAATTCACCAATCAACTCCGCCGCATGTTCGATGGCGTTCACCCCATACGGCGCATAGGCCGAGTGACACGCCTCGCCATGCACATCACAGCGCATGGCCAGCTTGCCCTTATGGCCGAGCACCGGCTTGAGCTCGGTCGGTTCACCGATAATGCACAGCATCGGCTTCACCGGCCGTTGCTCAAGCACCTTGAGCAACGAACGCACACCGAGGCAGCCGACTTCTTCGTCGTACGACAGGGCGATATGCACCGGGATCCGCAGCGGCGCCTTCACCAATGCCGGCACCAGCGCCAGCACACAGGCGATATAGCCCTTCATGTCTGCCGTGCCCCGGCCAAACAGCTTGCCGTCGCGCTCAGTCAGCTCGAATGGCGGTACCGTCCATGGCTGCCCATCCACCGGCACTACATCGGTATGCCCTGAAAGTGCGATGCCCGGCAATTCCACCGGGCCGATGCTGGCAAACAGATTGGCCTTGCTTCGCTCCTCGTTGTAGACCAGCTCGCTGGCCACACCGAAACCCGCCAAGTAATCGTGCACAAACTCGATCAGATGCAGGTTGGATTCGCGGCTGGTGGTATCAAACCCCACCAGCGTCTGCAGCAGTTCGCGGCTGCTGCTCATCGGTCATCACCGGCCACGCCGTAGCCCGGGGAGCGATCGGGGGCGAGGGCGCGGTCGATGTAGTCCTGGACTTGCGGGCGGTAGGCGTCCCATAGTCTTTGAAGGTCACCGACAGGATTCTCGTCGGCCCAATCCACTCGCAGGTTGATGATCGGCCATGTCAGCTCACCGACCACCACCAGTGCAGCAGAGTGCACCGGACCGGCCTCGCCGCCAGCAGCGATGGCCGCATGCATCGCGGCCAGCAGGCGATCGGCCAATTGGCCTTCGCCTTGCTCGAAAGCGCTGACCATCGCCTCGATCACCCCGCGGTCGGCGAGCATGTTGCCCGCCGCCACGCACTGCTCGCCCGACACCGCATTATGGGTGCCGAGGGTTTCGCTGCCGCTGAAATGCACGGAGCGCCCCAGGTGATCAATCGCCGTCAGCTGTCGGTATTGGCTGTAGCCATTGCTGGTCAGGGCCTTGTCGAGCGCTTCGGCCGGGGCGAGGCCCTGTTCCAGCAGATCAAGCACGTCAGGACCCAGGGCCGGCAAGGTGATGTTCTGGGTCGACACCGCGCCGACACCAGGGCGCAGCCATGGGCAACGGGCACCCACGGCGATGCTGGATGAACTGATGGCAATGCCCAGTTGGCCAGTGTCCGCACACCGGCCCACGATTGAAAAGGTCATGGGAAGCCTCCTTACCCCGGGATAACCGCGATGACATCGATTTCCATCAACCACTGCGGCTGACCCAGGGCCGACACCACTAGCCCGGTGGAGATCGGGAATACACCCTTGAGCCATTTACCGACTTCCTGGTACACCGGYTCGCGGTAGCGCGGGTCAATCAGGTAAGTGGTGGTTTTGACGATATGGCTCAGGTCGCTGCCGGCTTCTTCCAGCAGTTGCTTGACGTTCTTCATCGCCTGTTCGGTCTGGGCGCGCGGGTCGCCGAGGCCAATCAGGTTACCCTCGAAATCAGTGCCCACCTGGCCGCGCACATACACGGTATTGCCGGCGCGTACGGCCTGGCACAGGTCGTTGTCCAGGCTTTGGTTAGGGTAGGTTTCCTTGGTGTTGAACATACGGATACGAGTGTGAGTAGGCATCAAAAAACTCCGGGAAAAAGGGATCAGGCGTTGACAGGGGACTGACGAACCACCGGGGCGGCGTCGCGGTACTCAAGGTATTGGCGCTGAATGGCGATATGGTCGGCGACGTACTTGGCGTCGTGCCACACGCCCCAGATAAACGACGAGCCACGGCGCGACTGCCACGGCAAACCGAGGAAATAGATCCCGGATTCGCTGGAGACGCCGCGCTGATGCAAGGGCTTGCCGGCGGCGTCAAACGCATCGACCTTCAGCCAGCTGTAGTCCACGGCAAACCCTGTGGCCCAGATGATCGAGGTGATGCCGGCTTTGTCGAGGTCCAGTTCCAGAATCGGCTTCTTGATACAGTCGGCGTCGGGAAACACGCGACGGGCTTCAGGCTCCAGCGGCAAGTCCAGGCCGTTGCGCTCCACGTAGGCGTCGGCCGCATCCAGCAAGGCCAGGTAGTTTTCATCGCCACGCGCCAGGTTTTCCACCAGGTTGGGCTGGAAGCTGGCGAGGTTGCCGCTGAACGATTGCGTGAGGCCAACCAGGGTCATGCCTTGCTGGGCCAGCTCACGGAAGTCGATTGTCTTGCCGCCGTGTGCACCGCTCACTGCAATGGTTACGTGCTCACGGCCGGGTTTCATCGCCGCTTGGTCCCATTCGCCCAACACCCCCAGCCACCAGCAGAAATCCCGGTTGCGATAGGCGCGGGGCGGGCGGTCGTGGGCGCCGACCGACAGGTACACCTGGCGTCCGGAACGCTGCAACTCATCGGCGATCTGCACACCGGAAGAGCCTGCACCGACCACCAGCACGGCACCGGCCGGCAGTTGGGCAGGGTTGCGATAATCGGCAGAGTGGATCTGATGCAGCGCGGAGCCTTCAGGTGCAATCGGGGGAATCACCGGTTTTTGGAACGGCCCGGTGGCTGCCACCACGCGGTTGGCTTCGATCACGCCTTCGCTGGTGTGCACGGTAAAGCCTGGGCGGCCGACATTACGCACCACCGAGAGTACATCCACGCCGGTACGGATCGGCGCATTGAACTTGCGGGCATAAGCTTCAAAGTAATCGGCGACGCGTTCTTTGGGGGCGAAGCCATCGGCGGCGACGTCATCGAATTTCAGGCCTGGAAAACGGTCATGCCAGGCCGGACCGTTAGCCACCAACGAATCCCAGCGGCCGGTGCGCCAGCGCTCGGCAATGCGGCTGCGCTCCAGCACCAGATGCGGCACGCCTTGTTTGCTCAGGTGCTCACTCATGGCCACGCCAGCCTGACCGGCTCCCACTACCAGGGTGTCTGTTTTTGTTATTGCTTCAGTCATGTGTCTGTCCTTGCGTAATGCAGTTGGATTCAGTTCGTGCATGACTTCAAGGCTAGGGGGAGGGGGGCGGTTAAYAAAATATTATTAAGCTGGGAAGTGAGCATAAATATCGGATGCAGGCTCACCCTATAGGGGGATTTCGATGGTTTCCCGGGTGTGGGACGATCTCTAACGTTCTTTCAGCGAGTCTTCAAAGTGGAAAACGACCGGCTTACTTCTGCGCAATGGTTTGAACAGATCGCCAAGGTAACCGAGAGCATCGGACAAGCGAGCTTCGCCGCCACTTTGTTCGAGGCCCTCGGTTGTATCTGGCYGATCCAGGCCACCACGCTCTACCTGTATCCCCACGGTGGCATGCCCAGCGCATTGTTTGAACTGGAAGGCCCATGGCTGCCGCAGGGTAATGTGCGTCAGTACCTGTCGGGCTTCTATTTGCTCGATCCGTTTTACGGCGCGTGCATAGAGGGCGTCGGCTCCGGGTGTTACGACCTTGCCGATGTCGCCCCCGATCATTTCGAGCTCAGCGAGTACTTCCAGTCGTTTTACCGACATTCGCACCTGGAGGATGAGTTGAACTACATCCTGCAGTCCAACAACGGGTTGAGTCTGGCGGTATCACTGGCATTTACGCAGAAGCTGGACGCGGCCACCACCCAACAATTCAAGCGTATAGCGCCCTGGGTGCTGGCGGTGTTGGGCAAACACTTCGTTGGTCTGGAAGCGCAGGGTTCGCGCTTCGAAAGCCTGCTGGAGCAGCGTATTCACTCGGCGCTGAACAATTTTGGCTCGTCGATCCTGACCGAGCGCGAATGTCGTATCGCCCAATTGATCCTGCGTGGGCACTCCACCCGCTCGCTTGCCGAGCGCCTGGGAGTATCGGAAGACACCATCAAATCCCACCGCAAAAACATCTACAGCAAGCTCGATATCGGTGCGCAATCGGAACTGTTTTCGCTGTTCATCGATTCGTTGGCCGAGGCACAGGGCGTGCTGAGCAAGGACCCCCTTGAAAGCTACATGAACAAAATCCGCTGAGCGGATGACGACTAACAAGAGAGGAAAAACATGAACCTGCCATTCGAACCCAAACGCCAGACCCATGACTATCAGAAGTCCGACGCGGCCCACCACATCCACGCGTTTGTGGATCAAAAGGCGCTGAATGCCGAAGGCCCGCGCGTGATGGTGCGTGGTGAGGGCCTGTATCTGTGGGACAGTGAAGGTAAGCGTTATCTGGACGGCATGTCGGGCCTGTGGTGCACCCAGCTCGGTTATGGGCGAAAGGACCTGACCGCCGCCGCCGCCGCGCAGATGGACCAGTTGGCGTACTACAACATGTTCTTCCACACCACTCATCCGGCAGTGATCGAGCTGTCCGAGCTGCTGTTCAGCCTGCTCCCGGGCCACTACAGTCACGTGATCTACACCAACTCCGGCTCCGAAGCCAACGAGGTGCTGATCCGTACCGTTCGCCGCTACTGGCAAGTGGTCGGCCAACCCAAGAAAAAGATCATGATCGGTCGCTGGAATGGCTATCACGGCTCCACCCTGGCGGCTTCTGCGCTGGGCGGCATGAAATTCATGCACGAGATGGGCGGCATGATTCCGGACGTGGCGCACATCGATGAGCCCTACTGGTACGCACAGGGCGGCGACTTGACTCCGGCCGAGTTCGGTCGTCGCTGCGCCTTGCAACTGGAAGAAAAGATTCTCGAACTGGGCGCCGAAAATGTGGCGGGCTTTATCGCCGAACCCTTCCAGGGCGCAGGCGGGATGATTTTCCCGCCGCAAAGCTACTGGCCGGAAATCCAGCGCATCTGCCGTCAATACGATGTGCTGCTGTGCGCCGATGAGGTGATTGGCGGTTTTGGTCGCACGGGCGAGTGGTTTGCCCACGAGTATTTCGGCTTCGAGCCCGACACCCTGTCGATTGC
>NZ_JBFUKU010000136.1:0-14821 GCF_056400685.1 Pseudomonas sp. P5_A12
CACACCGCTTTCGCGAGCAGGCTCGCTCCCACAGGGGGTGGAGCCAGGCTTTGGAACTGGCTCCATTGTCATCAGCCTTCGAGCTTGCTTTTCAGCAGTTCGTTGACCTGTTGCGGGTTGGCCTTGCCTTTGGAGGCTTTCATGGCCTGGCCGACGAAGAAGCCGAACATCTTGCCGCGTTTGGCTTCGTCTGCCGCGCGGTACTGTTCAACCTGTTCGGCATTGGCCGCGAGCATCTCGTCCAGCACCGCCGAGATGGCGCCGCTGTCGGTCACTTGCTTGAGGCCGCGCTTGTCGATGATTTCGTCCGCGCTGCCTTCACCGTTGGCCATCGCTTCAAACACCACCTTGGCGATCTTGCCGGAGATGGTGTTGTCCTTGATGCGCAACAGCATGCCGCCCAGTTGCTCGGCGGAAACCGGCGACTGTTCGATGTCCAGGCCTTGTTTGTTGAGCAGGCTGCCCAACTCGACCATCACCCAGTTGGCCGCCAGTTTGGCGTCGCCGCCGATGCTCGCAACTTTCTCGAAGTAATCGGCTTGCTCGCGGCTGGTGGCCAGCACGCTGGCGTCGTAGACCGACAGACCGAACTGTTCCTGGAAGCGCTCGCGTTTTTGCGGTGGCAATTCCGGCAGGGTGGCGCGTACGTCGTCGAGGAACGAGTCTTCGATGACCACCGGCAGCAGGTCCGGATCGGGGAAGTAACGGTAGTCGTTGGCTTCCTCTTTGCTGCGCATCGGACGGGTTTCGTCCTTGTTCGGATCGTACAGGCGGGTCTGCTGGATCACTTTGCCGCCGTCTTCGATCAGCTCGATCTGACGCTGGACTTCGCTGTTGATCGCCTTCTCGATGAAGCGGAACGAGTTGACGTTCTTGATCTCGCAGCGGGTGCCGAATTCAACCTGGCCTTTCGGGCGGATCGACACGTTGCAGTCGCAACGCAGCGAGCCTTCGGCCATGTTGCCATCGCAGATGCCCAGGTAGCGCACCAGTGCGTGGATGGTCTTGACGTAGGCCACGGCTTCCTTGGCGCTGCGCATGTCCGGCTCGGAGACGATTTCCAGCAGCGGCGTGCCGGCACGGTTCAGGTCGATGCCGGTGGCACCGTTGAATTCCTCGTGCAGGCTTTTACCGGCGTCCTCTTCCAGGTGCGCACGGGTCACGCCGACACGTTTGATCGTGCCGTCTTCCATGGCGATGTCCAGGTGGCCCTTGCCGACGATCGGCAATTCCATCTGGCTGATCTGGTAGCCCTTGGGTAGGTCCGGGTAGAAATAGTTTTTACGGGCGAACACGTTGTGCTGGCCGATCTCGGCGTCAATCGCCAAGCCGAACATCACTGCCATACGCACCGCTTCCTGGTTCAGCACCGGCAGTACGCCGGGCATGCCCAGGTCTACGAGGCTGGCCTGGGTGTTCGGCTCGGAACCGAAGGTGGTGGAACTACCGGAAAAGATTTTCGACCGGGTGGTGAGCTGGGTATGAATCTCCAGCCCGATCACGACTTCCCATTGCATGTGTGTCTCCTCAGAAGCCGGTTGGGGTGCGGGTGTGCCAGTCAGTGTTCAGCTGATACTGGTGGGCAACGTTCAACAGGCGACCTTCCTGGAAATACGGCGCGAGCAGTTGCACGCCCACCGGTAATCCATCGACAAAACCGGCCGGCATGGACAAGCCCGGCAGGCCGGCGAGGTTGGCGGTGATGGTGTAGACGTCTTCCAGGTACGCAGCGACCGGGTCGCTGTTCTTGGCGCCCAGCTTCCAGGCCGGGTTTGGCGTGGTTGGGCCGAGGATGATGTCGACCTCATTGAAGGCGGCCATGAAGTCGTTCTTGATCAAGCGACGAATCTTCTGGGCCTTGAGGTAGTAGGCGTCGTAGTAACCGGCCGACAGCGCGTAGGCACCGACCATGATCCGGCGCTGCACTTCCGGGCCGAAACCCTCGCCACGGGAGCGCTTGTACAAGTCGATCAGATCTTTCGGGTTTTCGCAGCGATGGCCGAAACGCACGCCGTCGAAACGCGACAGGTTGGACGAGGCTTCCGCCGGGGCGATCACGTAGTACGCAGGAATCGCGTGCTGCATGTTCGGCAGGCTGATTTCCTTGATCACGGCGCCGAGCTTTTTCAGCTCTTCAACGCTGGCCATGACCAGGTCGGCAATGCGCGGGTCGAGACCGGCGCTGAAATACTCTTTCGGTACACCGATGCGCAGGCCTTGCAGCGAACCGTTGAGGCTGGCGCTGTAGTCGGGCACCGGCTCGTCGATGCTGGTGGAGTCATTCGGATCGAAGCCGGCCATGCCTTGCAACAAAATTGCACAGTCTTCAGCCGTGCGCGCCATCGGGCCGCCCTGATCGAGGCTGGAGGCGTAGGCGATCATGCCCCAGCGCGAAACGCGACCGTACGTCGGTTTAAGGCCGGTGAGGTTKGTCAGTGCAGCCGGCTGGCGAATGGAACCGCCGGTATCGGTGCCCGTGGCCGCAGGCAGCAGGCGCGCGGCAACTGCTGCGGCCGAACCACCGGACGAACCGCCAGGCACGTGTTCCAGGCTCCACGGGTTTTTCACCGGGCCGTAGTAGCTCGACTCGTTGGCCGACCCCATGGCGAATTCGTCCATGTTGGTCTTGCCCAGGGTCACGGTCCCGGCAGCGGCCAGCTTGGCAACGACGGTGGCGTCGTACGGGGCTTTGAAGTTGTCGAGCATCTTAGAGCCGCAGCTGGTGCGGATGCCCTGGGTGCAGAAGAGGTCTTTGTGCGCAATCGGCGCACCGAGCAGGGCGCCGCTCTCGCCGTTGGCCCGGCGTGCGTCAGCGGCTTTCGCCTGCTGGAGCGCCAGGTCCTCGGTGAGGCTGATGAAGCTGTTGAGCTGAGGATCAAGCAGGGCGATACGCGCCAGCAGGGTTTTGGTCAGCTCTTCGGAAGAAAACTTTTTATCGGCGAGTCCGCGGGCGATCTCGGCCAGAGTCAATTGATGCATTGCAGGCTCTTTCCCTTTAGTCGATGACTTTCGGAACCAGGTACAGGCCGTTTTCGACCGCTGGTGCGATGGACTGATAGGCCTCGCGATGATTGGTCTCGGTCACGACGTCTGCACGCAGGCGCTGGCTGGCTTCCAGTGGGTGGGCCAGCGGCTCGATACCGTCGGTATTGACAGCCTGCATTTCGTCGACCAGACCCAGAATGCTGTTCAGGGCCGAAGTGATGCGTGGAAGATCGGCATCATTGAGGCCAAGGCAGGCCAAATGAGCGATTTTTTCCACGTCGGAGCGTTCAAGCGCCATTGCGATTCTCCAGTGGAAAACAGAACGGACGGCGTCCGTGTGTTAGATTGTCTGAACACTACCGCATTTCTACGGTCATAAGGCCGCGATTGTGGGGGTTGGTGCACAGAAAAGCGGCCAATTTAACATATTGGCGCCTTGCCCAAAATCCCTGTCGTTGTTAGAGTTTGCCGCACTTTTTTACCCACGCGTTGCCTAGGGTCCCTTTCCCATGTTCAAGAAACTGCGTGGCATGTTTTCCAGCGATCTTTCCATTGACCTGGGCACTGCCAACACCCTTATTTACGTGCGCGAGCGCGGAATCGTCCTGAATGAGCCATCGGTTGTGGCTATTCGGACACACGGTAACCAGAAAAGTGTCGTTGCTGTCGGCACCGAAGCGAAGCGCATGCTCGGCCGAACGCCGGGCAACATTGCTGCCATTCGTCCGATGAAGGACGGCGTGATTGCCGATTTCAGCGTCTGCGAAAAGATGCTGCAATATTTTATCAACAAGGTTCACGAAAACAGCTTTCTGCAGCCTAGCCCTCGTGTGCTGATCTGCGTTCCATGCAAATCCACTCAGGTTGAGCGTCGTGCCATCCGTGAATCGGCCCTTGGTGCCGGTGCTCGTGAAGTGTTCCTGATCGAAGAGCCAATGGCTGCTGCGATCGGCGCCGGTCTGCCGGTTGAAGAAGCACGCGGTTCGATGGTGGTCGATATCGGTGGTGGTACTACCGAAATCGCACTGATTTCCCTGAACGGTGTGGTTTACGCCGAATCCGTACGGGTTGGCGGCGACCGCTTCGACGAAGCGATCATCACCTACGTGCGTCGCAACTACGGCAGCCTGATCGGCGAGTCCACCGCCGAACGCATCAAACAGGAAATCGGTACAGCCTACCCAGGCGGCGAAGTACGTGAAGTCGACGTGCGTGGCCGTAACCTGGCCGAAGGCGTCCCGCGTGCTTTCACCCTGAACTCCAATGAAGTGCTGGAAGCTCTGCAAGAGTCCCTGGCCACCATCGTTCAGGCTGTGAAAAGTGCACTGGAGCAATCTCCTCCTGAGCTGGCGTCGGATATCGCCGAGCGCGGTCTGGTACTGACCGGTGGTGGCGCCTTGCTGCGTGATCTCGACAAGTTGTTGGCCCAGGAAACAGGTCTGCCGGTGATCGTCGCCGAAGACCCGCTGACCTGCGTTGCTCGCGGCGGTGGCCGTGCATTGGAAATGATGGATAAACACACCATGGACCTGCTTTCCAGCGAGTGATCTCGCCGGTTGCATCTATGCTGTTGGCGCGCAGGCAGCACTTTGCAGTGCTGCCTGTTGGCGTTTATCTTCTGTCAGTCTGCATCCAGGCCGGTTTGATGCCGTATGAATAAAGAGAACATTTGCCTGGGAGGAGCGGCTTATTAAACCGCTTTTCGCCAAAGGGCCTTCACTGGGCGTGCGCTTGTTGGTGCTGGTCGTGCTATCGGTCGCGCTGATGGTGGTCGATGCCCGCTTCACACTGCTCAAGCCAGTGCGTAGCCAAATGTCGCTGGTGCTGATGCAGTCTTACTGGATCACCGACCTGCCGCAGCGGCTATGGCAGGGTGTGGCCAGCCAATTTGGCAGCCGTACCGAGCTCGTCGCGGAAAACGAAAAACTCAAAACCGAAAACCTGCTGTTGCAGGGGCGCATGCAGAAGCTTGCCGCCCTCACCGAGCAGAACGTTCGGCTGCGCGAGTTGCTCAACTCCTCCGCGCTGGTCAACGAGAAGGTCGAAGTGGCCGAGTTGATCGGCATGGACCCGAACCCCTTCACCCATCGCATCATCATCAACAAAGGTGAGCGCGACGGCGTGGTCCTCGGTCAGCCGGTGCTCGATGCGCGCGGCCTGATGGGGCAGGTGGTCGAGTTGATGCCCTACACCTCCCGCGTGTTGCTGCTGACCGACACCACCCACAGCATTCCCGTGCAGGTGAACCGTAACGGTTTGCGGGCGATTGCCAGCGGTACCGGCAACCCGGAACGCCTGGAGCTGCGTCACGTAGCCGATACCGCTGACATCAAGGAAGGTGATCTGCTGGTCAGCTCCGGCCTTGGTCAGCGGTTCCCGGCGGGTTACCCGGTGGCGACGGTCAAGGAAGTGATTCACGACTCCGGGCAGCCGTTTGCCATCGTTCGCGCCGTACCGACCGCTGCGTTGAACCGCAGCCGTTATTTGCTGCTGGTGTACAGCGACGGCCGCACGGCCGAGGAGCGTGCCAACGAAGCGGCCCAGGCGCAGGAAGCACTGGACCAGTACGGCGGCGGCCCGATCATTCCGGCGACTGTATCCAAACCGGTTTCTGTGACGCCTGCTGCAACGGTTGCACCTGCTGCCGTGCCGACAACACCTGTTGCGCCTGCGGCCCCGGCTACCGCAACCCCGGCCAAGCCTGCGGCTGCGAAACCTGGCGCTAAAAAGCCGCCGGAGGCTGCACCTGCGGCCGCTAAACCGCCGGCAACGCCACCCGCTGTCGTGAAGCCTGCTGCCAAACCGCCTGTCCCCGCGCCGGCTACCACTGGGAGACAAGAATAATGGTCGGTGTCAAAGCTTCCCGAAACGGCTGGATGGTATGGGTGACGTTTGCTGTCGGCCTGTTGCTCAGCGTCTCGCCGTTGCCGCAATTCATGGAAATTCTCCGCCCGCTGTGGCTGGCTTTGCTGCTCGCGTTCTGGGCGCTGGCCCTGCCGCAAAAAGTCGGCATGCTCACCGCGTGGTGCCTGGGGCTGGCTGAAGACGTGCTTTATGGCACGTTGCTTGGTCAGAATGCGCTGATCCTGACGTTGATCACCTTCCTGGTGCTGTCGCTGCAACAACGCTTGCGCATGTTCCCGATGTGGCAGCAGAGCCTGGTGATTCTGGTGATCTTTGGTCTCGCACAGCTTGTTCAGTTGTGGCTGAGCGCCTTGACCGGCAATCGTCAGCCGACGTTGGCGCTGGTGCTGCCGGCACTGGTCAGTGCGTTGCTGTGGCCATGGGTCAGCTACGGTTTGCGTGGCTTGCGTCGGCGCTACAAAATCAATTAATTCGGTCAGGCATTTGCCGGTGCCCTGCCTCGCAAATACGTTCCCTTTTTTGGCGAGTGGCTGKTGTTGCCAGACAAGGCGCCGCGACGAGTCATAGCTCGCTATGGCGAGGAGCGGCAACGCAGTATGGCTGCAACAGACGCCGCCCAAAAGGAACAGTATTTGTGAGGCAGGGCACTAAACAGGGAGATGTCTTGATGAAACAGCTTTACCTCGCCTCAGGCTCGCCGCGTCGGCGTGAACTGCTCACGCAGATTGGCGTGCCGTTCTGCGCCATCAGCGCGGATATCGATGAAACCCCTTTGACTCACGAGTCCCCATCGGCCTATGTCGAGCGCCTGGCGCGCGGCAAGGCCGAGGCCGGGCGAGGCGTGGTCGTCTCCGATGCGGATTTTTGCGTGCTGGGGGCCGATACGGCGGTGGTGCTGGACGGGAAAATTCTTGGCAAACCGGTGGACGAAGCCCAAGCGTGCGCCATGCTTATGCTCTTGGCCGGCCGTGAGCATGAAGTGCTGACCGCCATCGCCGTACTCGACGCAGAGCGCTGCGAGTCTCGGGTGGTGCGCAGTCTGGTGCGGTTTCGCAACATCAGTCGCGAAGAAGCGGCAGCCTATTGGGCCAGCCGTGAGCCTCGCGACAAGGCGGGTGGCTACGGAATTCAGGGGCTGGGTGCGGTATTTGTTGCCGGGCTTAACGGCAGTTACTCGGCTGTCGTCGGGTTGCCGCTGTGCGAAACCGCAGAACTTCTCGGCCATTTCGGCATACCCTGTTGGCAAACACTTGACGCGCGTTGAGCGTCGTACTGACAAGATGCAGCCATTATCGTGAATACGCCTGAACGAGACCCTGCCATGAGTGAAGAGATTCTGATCAACATCACGCCGATGGAGTCGCGCGTGGCGGTGGTCGAAAACGGTGTTCTGCAAGAGGTCCACGTCGAGCGAACGCAAAAGCGCGRGATCGTCGGCAACATCTATAAAGGCAAGGTCGTACGGGTTTTACCAGGCATGCAGGCGGCGTTCGTCGACATCGGCCTGGACCGCGCGGCGTTCATTCATGCCTCGGAAATTTCCCTGCGCGAAGGTCCGGCTGTCGAAAGCATCAGTGCCCTGGTGCATGAAGGCCAGAGCCTGGTGGTCCAGGTCACCAAGGACCCGATCGGTTCCAAAGGCGCACGCCTGACGACTCAGCTGTCGATTCCATCGCGTTATCTGGTGTACATGCCGCGCACCGCTCACGTCGGTATTTCGCTGAAGATCGAAGACGAGGCCGAGCGCGAGCGCCTCAAGCAGGTGGTCACCGATTGCGTGGCCAAAGAAGGCATCATAGAGGCTGGCGGCTTCATTTTGCGCACCGCTGCAGAAGGGGCTGGCGCCGATGAGATCCTCATGGACATCCGCTATTTGCGCCGGCTTTGGGACCAGATCAACGAACAGATCAAAACCATCAGCGCGCCGAGTGTGATTTATGAAGACCTCGGCCTGGCGTTGCGCACCTTGCGTGACCTGGTGAGCCCGAAGATCGAGAAAATCCGCATCGACTCCCGGGAAACCTTCCAGAAAACCACGCAGTTCGTCGCCGAACTGATGCCGGAAATCGCCGATCGTCTTGAACACTATCCGGGCGAGCGGCCTATTTTCGATTTATATGGCGTTGAAGACGAAATCCAGAAAGCCCTGGAACGCAAAGTCCCGCTCAAGTCGGGCGGTTACCTGGTGGTCGATCCGGCGGAAGCCATGAGCACCATTGACGTCAACACCGGGGCTTTTGTCGGCCATCGCAATCTTGAAGAAACCATCTTCAAGACCAACCTCGAAGCCGCCACCGCCATTGCCCGTCAGCTGCGCCTGCGCAACCTGGGCGGGATCATCATCATCGACTTCATCGACATGGAAGACGAAGAACACCAGCGCCAGGTACTGCGCACGCTCGAGAAGCAATTGGAACGCGACCACGCCAAAACCAACATCATCGGCATCACCGAGTTGGGCCTGGTGCAGATGACCCGCAAGCGAACCCGCGAAAGTCTTGAACAGGTACTGTGCGAACCGTGCAGCAGCTGTCAGGGGCGAGGGAAATTGAAGACGCCGGAAACGGTCTGCTACGAAATTTTTCGAGAAATCCTCCGCGAGGCGCGCGCCTATCAAGCGGAAGGCTATCGTGTATTGGCGAACCAGAAAGTTGTCGACCGATTGCTCGATGAAGAGTCAGGTAATGTTGCCGAACTGGAAGGATTTATCGGACGCACCATTCGGTTCCAGGTGGAAACCATGTATTCCCAGGAACAATACGACGTGGTGTTGCTCTGAATCGCTGTGTTTCATCCTTGCTAGAACGGCTGGCCTCGACTTTTCGCAGCATTTTTGCCATGGGAGCCACCTGACATGGAGCGTCTGACACGCATATTGGTCGCACTGACCCGCTGGGGTCTGGGCCTGTGCGCGTTGGTATTGGTATTGATGGCGCTGTACGTCAGCCTTGGTCGTGAACTGACGCCTCTGGTGGCCGAGTACACTGCAGAAGCCGAAACCAAAGCCAGCGAAGCCTTGGGCATGCCGCTGAAAATCGGCAAGCTGGAAGGTAACTGGAGCGGTTTTGCGCCGATCTTGCTGGCTCATGACGTGACGGTCGGAGAGGGTGCCAATGCCCTGCGCCTGGACCAGGTGCGTGTGGTGCCGGACCTGTTGGAAAGTTTATTGTCTCGCCAGGTGCGCATCGCTCACCTGGAGCTGAACGGCCTGAAGATCAGTCTCAAGGAAGGCGACGACGGAAAGTGGGCGCTGGAAGGTCTACCGGTGCAGCAGGATCAGCCGCTCGATCCCGAACAACTGCTCAACAGTCTGCAGATGGTCCAGCAGTTGTCGGTGATTGACAGTCAGGTGACCTTGCAACCACTGGATCACCCGCCGCTGACCCTGACCTACGTCGGCCTTAACCTGAAAGTCGGTGCTGCCCGCCAGCGCCTTGATGCCCGTTTGACCTTGCCTGACGGCCAACCGGTGGCCATGAGCCTGCGCACCCGTATCCGCGCCAGTGAATGGCGTAATGGCGAAGCCGAGGCTTACCTGAGCCTGCCGCAAAGTGATTGGTCGAAGTGGCTGCCCAAGCGCCTTACCCGGGAATGGAATTTTTCCGAGATCAAGGCCGGTGGCGAGCTCTGGATCAATTGGGGCCAAGGCACAGTGCAAAGCGCTGCGATCCGCCTGAACGCGCCGCAGCTCAAAGGGGCTTACGCCGAACGCAAGCCGATCCAGATCAACAATCTGGCGCTCAATGGCTTTTTCCAGCGCAGTACCGAAGGCGTCGTGGTGACGCTGGATTCCCTGGCCATGAACTTCGGCGAGACGCGCTGGGAATCGCGT
Source organism: Pseudomonas sp. P5_A12 (assembly GCF_056400685.1). Taxonomy (NCBI): domain Bacteria; kingdom Pseudomonadati; phylum Pseudomonadota; class Gammaproteobacteria; order Pseudomonadales; family Pseudomonadaceae; genus Pseudomonas; species Pseudomonas sp. P5_A12. Next base: position 9,683 of record NZ_JBFUKU010000136.1, read on the forward strand.
TTGCAACTCAAGCAGCATTCCGCCACTGACAAGGGCGAAGAACTCTGGCACCTCCAGGCTGACCGCCTCGACCTCACCCCGCTTACGCCATTGCTGAATGCCTTGGGTCCACTGCCTGAAGGCGTTGCCACGGCGGTCGAAAAGCTCAAAGTGACCGGCGGATTGCGCAATGTGCTCATCGACTTCAAACCCAATGCCACTGACGACAGCAAATTCAGCTTCGCCGCGAACCTCGACCGCGTAGGTTTTGATGCCTATTACGGCGCTCCGGCGGCGCGAAATGTCAGCGGCAGCATCAGCGGTGACCTTGGCAAGGGCGAGCTGCGCATGGACAGCAAGGACTTTGTCCTGCACCTGACTCCTATTTTCGCCAAGCCATGGCAATACATTCAGGCCAACGCGACGCTGACCTGGAAGCTCGACAAGGAAGGCTTCACCCTGATCTCGCCGTACCTCAAGGTGCTCGGCGAGGAGGGCARGATTGCCGGTGACTTCCTGATTCGCCTGCGTTTCGATCCCGCTCAGGATGACTACATGGACCTGCGGGTCGGCATGGTTGATGGGGATGGTCGTTACACCGCGAAGTACCTGCCGACAATGCTCAGCCCGGCGCTGGACGAATGGCTGCGTACGGCAATTATCAAGGGCGCGGTGGACGAAGGTTTCTTCCAGTATCAGGGGTCGCTGAAATCTGGCGCCGGCGATACCGACCGCAGCATCAGCCTGTTCTTCAAGGTGCACGATGCGGAGCTGGCTTTCCAGCCAGGCTGGCCGCATGTCAGCAAGGTCACCGGTGATGTGTTTGTTGAAGACAGTGGCGTGCGGGTTCTGGCCAGCAAGGGCCAGTTGCTCGACACCCGGGTTAGCGATATTTATGTCGATATTCCCCATGTGCCTGATGGCAAAACCGTCCATCTGTTCCTCGACGGTGGATTCGCCGGCGGTTTGGGCGATGGCCTGAAAATTCTTCAGGAAGCGCCGATAGGCACCGCTGAGACCTTCGCCAAATGGGAAGGTGAGGGTGATCTGCAAGGCAATTTGAAACTGGATATCCCGCTGGCTAAAGGCGAGCAGCCGAAGATTATCGTTGACTTCAAGACCGCCAAGGCGCGTCTGAAACTGGCTGAACCAGTGCTGGAATTGACTCAACTCAAGGGCGATTTCCGCTTTGACAGCACCAAGGGATTGAGCGGGCAACACATCAGCGCTCGGGTCTTTGATAAGCCTGTCACTGCGCAGATTTTCGCCGATGGCAATGCGAGTAACCTCAAGACACGCGTCACGGCTTCCGGTCAGGTCGAGGTCAAAAAGCTCACTGACTGGTTGCACGTGACTCAGCCGGTACCGGTTTCCGGGGTGTTCCCGTATGAGTTGGAACTGAACCTGGTTGGTGCTGACAGTCAGTTGATGGTCAACTCCTGCCTCAAGGGCGTGACAGTCGATCTACCGGCCCCGTTCGGCCTGACGGCCGGTGTGTGCCGCGACACGTCGTTTCGCATGACCTTGCAAGGTCCGGAGCGGCGCTATTGGGTCAACTATGGTCAGTTGGCAAATTTTACGTTTGCAGCACCGAATAACAATTTTGCCGAGGGGCGCGGTGAGCTGTTCCTCGGTGGTGGCGATGCCGTTTTGCCTACTGCCAAGGGGCTGCGGGTGCGGGGCGCGCTGTCTCAGTTGGATGTCGGCCCGTGGAAGGATTTGGTGGACAAGTACGCAGGCCAGGTCTCGGGTGATAGTGCCAAACAGTTGCTCAGCAGTGCGGACTTCACGGTTGGCAAGCTCAGTGCTCTGGGCGCTACCCTCGATCAGGCTTCTGTGCAACTGAACCGAAATTCCGCCAGTTGGGCTCTGCAACTCGACAGTCAGCAGGTCAAAGGCACCGTTGGTGTTCCGGATGCGAAAGGCGCACCGATCACGGTCAATCTGCAACACATACGCCTGCCCGCAGCCGATCCCAAGGTAGTGACCGACGAGAATGCCCCCGATCCATTGGTCACGGTGGACCCGACAAAGATTCCGGCACTGGACATCACCATCAACCAGCTGTTCCTGGGGCAGGATCTGGTGGGTGGCTGGTCAATGAAAATCCGTCCGACCGCGAAGGGTATTGCGCTCAATACGCTGGACATGGGCCTCAAGGGGATTCTGTTGCAAGGCCGTGGCGGCTGGGAAGGTGTACCCGGTAGCACCAGCAGTTGGTACAAGGGGCAGATCAGCGGCAAGAACCTGGCCGATGTGCTCAAAGCCTGGGGATTTGCGCCGAGTGTCACCAGTGAAAAATTTCATATGGACGTCGACGGTCGTTGGCCCGGTTCGCCGGCCTGGCTGGCCAGCAAGCGTTTCTCCGGCACGCTTGATGCGACGCTTACCAAGGGCGAGATTGTCGAGGTCGACGCCAGTGCCCAGGCCCTGAAAGTCTTCGGCCTGCTTAATTTCAACTCCATCGGTCGACGCTTGCGCCTGGACTTTTCCGACTTGTTCGGCAAAGGCCTGAGTTATGACCAGGTCAAAGGTGTGCTGGTCGGGACCAATGGCGTCTACGTCACCCGTGAACCGATCCGGATGACCGGTCCGTCCACCAACCTTGAACTTAATGGCACCTTGAACCTGGTGGGTGACCGGATTGACGCAAAGTTGCTGGTGAGTTTGCCGGTGGCCACTAACTTGCCGATCGCGGCGTTGATCGTTGGCGCTCCGGCGGTCGGCGGCGCGTTGTTCCTGATCGATAAACTGATGGGTGACCGCATGGCCCGTTTTGCCAGTGTCCAATACACCGTCAAAGGCCCATGGAAAGATCCGAAAATCACCTTCGACAAGCCTTTTTGACGCTCTTTTTCAAAAGCCATGTCCCGGGCCGATGGAGTAGCATGGCCAAACGCAGGTCGTGTAGCAGCTGGCGRAGCCTGCGTCCGGCTGCGMAGCAGTCGTAAATCCGGATTGCACGGTTTATCTGAAAGACCATGTCGACCGATTTTACGACTGCTKCGCAGCCGGACGCAGGCTYCGCCAGCTGCTACAGGCGGACACTTCTCAAGTAAGGAAAAACCATGTCGGTAGCGGTGATTCAGATGGTCAGCCAGAGCGACGTGCTGGCCAACCTGGCGCAGGCACGCCTGCTGCTTGAGCAGGCAGCAGCTGGCGGTGCGCAACTCGCCGTCCTGCCGGAAAACTTCGCCGCGATGGGCCGTCGCGACATCGCCGACATCGGCCGTGCCGAAGCATTGGGCGATGGCCCGATCCTGCCATGGTTGAAACAGACCGCCCTCGACCTCAAATTATGGATAGTGGCCGGCACGTTGCCGTTGCCGCCGGTGGATCAACCGACGGCGAAGGTGCATGCCTGCTCGCTGTTGGTGAATGATCACGGCGAGACGGTGGCGCGCTACGACAAGCTGCATTTGTTCGACGTGGATGTGGCGGACAATCGTGGGCGTTATCGCGAGTCCGATGACTATGCTTATGGCAGGGGTGTGGTGGTGGCGGATACGCCGGTCGGTCGAGTCGGGCTGACGGTGTGTTATGACCTGCGCTTCCCGGAGCTGTACAGCGAATTACGCGCCGCCGGAGCGGAGCTGATTACCGCGCCGTCGGCGTTTACCGCGGTGACCGGTGCGGCGCATTGGGATGTGCTGATTCGTGCCCGCGCCATCGAGACGCAATGTTATGTGCTGGCGGCCGCTCAGGGTGGGACTCATCCGGGGCCGCGAGAAACCTGGGGGCATGCCGCAATCATCGACCCCTGGGGTCGGGTGCTGGCGCAACAGGATCAAGGCGAGGCCGTGCTGCTGGCCGAACGCGATAGCAGCGAACAGGCGTCCATCCGGGCGCGGATGCCGGTGTCCAGTCACCGGCGCTTTTTCTCGCAGGGCGCTCAGCGACCTGCCTCAGAACGATGAATTTAAGGCGTAAAGCATATGAGCGAGTTGTTGTCCTCAGTCAGTGAACACCTCCTGGCGCCCGGCGGCGTAACGATCGAGAGCCTGCAAGGCGTGCTCGGCGATCTGGCCGGCCCGGGCATCGATGCCGCCGACTTGTATTTCCAGGGGCAGATATCCGAGTCCTGGGCGCTGGAAGACGGGATCGTCAAGGAAGGCAGCTTCAACCTCGACCAAGGTGTCGGCGTGCGTGCGCAATCGGGTGAAAAAACCGGTTTTGCCTACAGCAACGCCATCACCCTGGAAGCCCTCGGTGCAGCGGCCCGTGCCGCGCGTTCGATCTCCCGCGCCGGGCAGAACGGTACGGTGCAGGCGTTCACCACACAGGACGTCGCACAGTTGTATGGGCCCGATAACCCGCTGGAAGTGATGACCCGCGCCGAGAAAGTCGAACTCCTCAAGCGCATCGATGCCGCCACTCGCGCCCTCGACCCGCGTATCCAGCAAGTCACCGTGAGCATGGCCGGTGTCTGGGAACGTATCCTCGTCGCGTCCACGGATGGCAGCCTGGCCGCCGATGTACGGCCGCTGGTGCGTTTCAATGTGAGCGTGATCGTCGAGCAAAACGGTCGCCGCGAGCGCGGTGGACATGGTGGCGGCGGGCGTACCGATTACCGTTATTTCCTCAGTGACGACCGCGCCATGGGTTACGCCCGTGAAGCGTTGCGTCAGGCGCTGGTCAACCTTGAAGCCATTCCTGCTCCGGCCGGTACATTGCCGGTGGTGTTGGGTTCCGGCTGGTCCGGTGTGCTGCTGCACGAAGCGGTCGGCCACGGTCTGGAAGGCGACTTCAACCGCAAGGGCAGCTCTGCGTACAGCGGACGCATGGGCGAAATGGTTGCGTCCAAGCTGTGCACCATCGTCGATGACGGTACGTTGGCAGGCCGTCGCGGCTCTCTGAGCGTCGATGACGAAGGCACCCCGACCGAATGCACCACACTGATCGAAAACGGCGTACTCAAAGGCTATATGCAGGACAAGCTCAACGCCCGCCTGATGGGCGTGGCCCGTACTGGCAACGGTCGCCGTGAGTCCTACGCACACCTGCCAATGCCACGCATGACCAACACTTACATGCTGGCGGGCGAAAGCGATCCGGCAGAAATCATCGCCTCGGTGAAGCGCGGCATCTACTGCGCCAACCTCGGTGGCGGACAGGTAGACATCACCAGCGGCAAGTTCGTGTTCTCCACCAGCGAAGCGT
>NZ_JBFUKU010000137.1:0-14659 GCF_056400685.1 Pseudomonas sp. P5_A12
GTCACTCACATAGCGAAGATTTTTCCCCTTCATGCCTCCGCTAAAATGGCGTCGTTCGATCAATCTTCGATCCACTCATCTACGTTTGAGAATGCGTTATTGGTAGCGTTGAGAAGCCCAATGCGAATTACAAGAAGCCCCTCATCCTGACGCCATTCCTGTTTGGTTACGCCAGTTGAAAGCCATGACGAAGGGGATCTTTGTCGTCGACAAAAATGGTGTTGTGTCCGGTGATTTGCGCCCAACCACCAATACTTGGCCTGATTCCTTCAAACGCGCCCACTTTCACTGAAGCTTCGACTTTCCCTTCGAAGATCGTACCGATCAGGCTTTCGTTGCGGTACGTATCCCCAACCTTCAACCGTCCTTTACCAAACAGTTGAGCCATTCGTGCCGATGTACCTGTGCCACCGGGCGAGCGATCAATTGCCTTGTCGCCGTAGAACACTGCCCCTCGCCCATCAGCTGCCGTGGTGTGTTCATCGTCACACCAAATGACATGGTGAACGCCGCTGATTCTGCTGTTCTCTGGATGTACGGGATCACTTACTTCTGCCAGGGCGGTACGCAGCTTCTGGCTCAGGCTGACGATGTCTGCCGTGGTCAATCCTTTCAAGCCTGACCAGTTTTCCTGTGGCTCAACCACCGCGTAGAAATTACCTCCGTAGGCAATGTCGACGATGAGCTCACCAACACCAGGCACATCGACCACTACATCGGCACTGTGAAGATAACTGGCCACATTGAACAGGCGAATAGAGTCCACATATTCACCGTTCATGGTGTAGTCGACATCCACACGACCCGCTGGTGTTTCGATGGCCAGCCGACCTGGTTCGCGAGGCGTGACCAACCCTTCTTCGATGACAACAGTCGATAAACCGATTGTGCCTGCGCCACACATGGGCAGGCACCCACTGACCTCGATAAACAAGGCACCAAAGTCGCAATCATCACGGGAGGACGGATAGATAACCACGCCAGACATGATGTCGTGCCCTCGCGGCTCAAACATCAACGCCGTTCGTATCCAGTCATGATCGCGTACGAAAATTTCACGTCGTTCCGCCATCGAGACGGATGGCAATAATGGCCCTCCACCTGTCACGACTCGAACGGGGTTCCCACACGCATGGGAATCAACACAGAAAAAGCTACGTCTCATTTTGACAACCTCTCACAGGAGTTTGCGTGGGGAGTGACGCTGCAACGCGCCGCGAGACAGACGATCCAGTAGAAGTGCGACAGCGACAATCGCTAGGCCGGCACGAAGACCTAAACCCATCTCCATCCTTGTGAGACCTCTGGTTACTTCAGCGCCAAGGCCGCCTGCCCCTACAAGACCTGCCAACACCACCATTGCCAACGACAGGAGGATGCATTGATTCAGCCCTACCAACAGAGTCGGAGCAGCCGTAGGTAATTCGATTTTGAACAGAATCGACCTCGGTGAAGCGCCAATGGCCTGACCCAGTTCAAGGAACTCTTTGGGTAGTTGCTTGAAGGCTAGAGTTGTCAATCTGAGCATCGGCGGAATGCCGTAAACGATTGTCGCGATAATTGCTGGCACCCTTCCCAGGCTAAACAGCATCACGGCAGGGATCAGGTAAACCCAAGGCGGTACGGTTTGCATGATGTTGAGGATCGGCAAAAACGCCTCATCGACTCGCTTCACTCGGGCTGCCAGAACGCCGAGTGGAAAGGCAATGGATACCGAAATCAGAACTGCAACTGAGACCAAAGCAATGGTCTGCATTGACGCAACCCACAGCCCGGAGAACAAACAAAATGCCAACATCAATCCGGCAAACAGAGCCACTTTTTTATTGGCAAAAAAGAATGCCAGTACCACCACTCCACCGATCAGGACGTAAGGATGCGGTGCAAGCAGCGCAGCTTCAACCCCACCCAGCACAGCCTCAATCACCTGGCTGATGACTTTGAACAGCCCATGCAAATTGGCGTTGAGCCAATCGACTACGGGAGCAAGGAATGCGCCTGGTGAAAAATGGATTTCTGCTGAAGTCATTTCGATTCTCCCATCCGAGAATGCGCGGCACTCTGCGCCAATCGATCCAGAATCATGGTCAAAATCACGATGGCAATTGCGGCGTTGATCGACTTGGCGATATCGAGTGTGCGCACGGCACCATAGATCGATTCACCCAGGCCGCCGGAACCGACGATGCCGGCGATGACCACCATGCCGAAGGCCATCATCAGACTTTGATTTACCCCAGCCATGATGCTTGGCATGGCGAACGGTAAGCGAATCTTGAAAAACATCTGCCACCCGGTGACGCCACTGGCATCCCCTAACTCGATGAACTCTTTTGGAGTCATGCGAATCCCTAGGGAGGTCAGGCGCATGGCGGGTGGAACGGCAACAATAAAGGTCGCCAACAGCGCCGTGGCAGTGCCATAGCCCAGCAGCGCAATCGCCGGTAGCAAGTAGATGTAGGGCGGCATGGTCTGGATCAGATCCAGGAACGGATCCACGACCCGATCAAACGAAGGAGCGAGACCCGCCAGCACTCCCAATGGAATGGCTACCACTAAAGCAAGCACGGTAGCTGTAAGCACCAGGGCAAGGGTACTGACTGTTTCTGGCCATAAACCCATGACATTACAAAACAACAAAGCCAGACCGGTAAGAATCGCAAAACGCAATCCAACAGCACGCCAACCGATCAGGGCAATGACAATCGCAATGACGTAGTACGGTGGGTAGGCGATGCACCACTGCACACCTTCGTAAACTCCTTTCAAAAACGCATTGGTCGTGTCGAAAACGGACTCTCCATTGTCCATTAGCCATTCAAGGCTCGAGTCGACGACCGAATYGAATTGGTTGGAAAAGTCAGGCGTGCTCATGTCGAGGCCTCCAGTGCAGTAGCGGCTGGAGAAGCTGCGAACTCGTTTGGAATACCTTGAACGCCACGAAGCAAATCACGCGGCGTAATGATCCCGACCACCGCTCCGTTATCAACCACAGCGAGTGCGTCGCGCTCAGACTTCATCGTTAAGCCAATAAGCTCGTTGATATCAGCATCGACCGAAGTCTTGGTGAGCCTGGCGATGTCGCAGCCTGGATTTGCTACTTTGAATGTCTCGACGGGCGTCATGACGGAATGCGCTCTCACCAGATGCAACCTGGAGATACCGGCCACAAATTCCGCCACGTAATCGTCAGCTGGGTTGAGAACAATCTCCTCGGCAGTCCCCACCTGAATGATCGCACCGTCTTTCATGATCGCGATCCGGTCACCAATACGAATTGCTTCGTCTAGATCGTGAGTGATGAATACAGCCGACTTGCCCAGTTCCTTGGTCAGCTGACGGAACTCATCCTGCAACTGCCTGCGAATCAACGGATCGAGCGCGCTGAAAGGTTCATCCATCAAGATCACTTCTGGGTCAGCGGTGATCGCCCGAGCAAGCCCTACCCGTTGTTGCATTCCACCGGACAGTTCGCTGGGGTAGCGCGACATCCAATCGCTCAGTCCAACTTTGGCCAAGGCCTGCTCGGCGACCTTGTAGCGCTCAGCTTTGCCCACGCCTTGCACTTCCAACCCAAATGCCGTGTTCTCCAAAACCGTACGATTAGGCAGCAACGCAACACTCTGAAAAACCATCCCAATATGACGTGCTCTCACCTCACGTAGCTGTGCGGCATTCAATGACGAAAGTTCTTTGCCTTTGACAACTATCTTGCCGGCGCTAGGTGTGATGAGTTTGTTCAACAGTCTTATCAGGGTAGATTTGCCACTGCCTGACAATCCCATGATGCAGAAGATCTCTCCCCGGCGAACCTGGAGGCTGACATCCGAGACCCCGACCACGCAGCCGTAGTTTTGCAGGATCTGAGTCTTGGTGAGCCCCTGCTGAACGACGGCATTCATCGCAGCAGGTGCGGCTTTCCCGAAGATTTTCCAGACTGACTGGCAATCTATCAGCACTTCGTTGGTATCAATTTTGGGCGTTGTCATTTTCGTACCCGTCGAACCAGTTCTCTGGTTTCTCTAATGAATCAAAGGGCGGCAGTGGCGTTATAAATGTAGTACGTTATTTCTTTATGTTTTCCCAGCGCTTCAAAAGCTCAGCGTGCCCAGCTGTCCAGCCTTGAATGGCTTGCTCCATGGTTTTACCGTCCTTCACTTCACCGTTTATTGCAGTGATGTCTGAAATCGGGACGTATACGCTGGCCATTACTTCACGTGCACGTGGGTATTCTTTGGAGAAATCTTTATGACCAATCCAGTAGTAACCTTGTGGTGGAGGGAAAACACCCTTTGGATCCTTGAGGAACTTCAAGTCAAACTTTTGCGCCATCCATGAAGGCTCCCACACAGTGACTGCAACCCACTCCTTACGATCCACAGCCGACTTCAATGCCGCTGTCATGGCAGCGGTACTGCCTTCGAGCAATTTCAGCTTGATGCCGTATGCGCTGACTGCATTGGTAGCGTCACTCATCAAGCCAGACCCTGGCTCAATACCAATGATTTTTCCGCCGAACTTCTCAGCGTTGTCATTGAGCTGGTCGACAGAGTCAATATCAACATACTTAGGAACTGCAATGCCTTGATAGAGCCCGAACGAAACAGGGGAAAGCTTTTCCAGGCGGTTCTTGTTTTTATTCCAGTAGTCATTCGCCGCGTAGTCAGTTTGAGAGGCAAGAACCTGGATATCACCTTTGGTCAGAGCCGCGTAAGCAATGCCCCACTCGGAAAACTCAATGACTTTTACGGTATAACCGGAATCCTCAAGCACCTTTTTGGTAATACCGGTAATAGGTGTCAAGTCCTCCCATGTGAGAGTACCCATGGTGATCGTTTTTTCTTCCGCGTGAACAGGCAGCATTACCATGCCCATCATCGCGACCGCGCAGACTGCCTTCCAAATCTTCTTCATGGCGTTCCTCGATCTATGTTAAAACTTATTATATTAGTCTCTAAACAATAGAGGTTCGTGGTGCACAGCTGTAAGCTCACCAACCGTTTCAGTTGTCGTTGCCTATCAATCCGTAACCGGACTGATATTCAATGCCGTAGTTTCTACAACATCAACTTGTATCGACTCTCAACCAATTAAGCGAGGGTCGTTATTTAATAAGAGATGGCAGGTCTGCCTTCATCCCATGGGGTGCGATAAACATTTCCATGTTCTCACGAGAGAGCTCCCAATGTTCAAAAACCAGATCAACTACAGCGCTCTCGTCACGATTCTCTATGGCTTCAATAAACGAATCGTGGTGCTCTGCGGAAAGCTGTAGCCGTTGCTCCGTATCCTCGTCACGAGGGCGGAAAAAAGTATGGCCAATACGCGCGTGATCAATGAGCAGTCTTTCGAGGCTAGGCTCAAGGTACTGATTACCTGACATTTCACCCATGATCGCGTGGAACCGATTGTTTTCAACGACCATCATCAGGGCATCTCGCGACACGGTAGCAGCGCGGAAACGGCGTTGCGTTTCCTTTAGATCAACCAGTTGATGAGCCTTGAAATTTTGAACGGCCAGACGACCTATCGCGGCGTACACCATTGGGGCAACCAGGAAAAAGTTTCGCAGTGTTGAGTGGTTCATAGGAATCACCCGTGCACCCCGGTTTTCCCTGATATCGATGTACCCCTCACCAGCGAGACGTCGAAATACTTCTCGTACTGGGGTTCTGGAAAGCCCGTAACGCTCGCTGATAGCAACCTCATCCAGCGCCTCGTCAGGATCCAGTTCCATCGTGAGGATCTGACGCTTCAGGTCATCATGAAGAGTGCTCTTGCCGTTTTTCACAATGACCTCCCAAGGCAGTCAAATCAGCGGTTACGGCTTGTTGTTGAATTCAGATTCGCACGGGTTTTGGGTGTCGTCAATGCTTTGTATTTTTTATGTATACACAGAAAATACTGTAAAAATTCACATGCAAAGTTAATTTATTACTTAAAAATCATGCAGTTAGATTTTTTATTCGTATTCGCTTGGTCGTTAACAGAACTGTAACCTGTCGCAAATTGAACGTCCCTTGCCCTCTAAAATACGGCGATTCACCGATTCGGATGTCCACAGGCGCTATCCAAAAGGCCGCAAACGACATGCTGTAGTCACGACAGAAACGGCAATGATCGAGATTCCCAAATCGTGGCGTTGTCATTCTGTTTGCGAATTCGAAAGGTCAGCGTTTAGGACAAGGTACGCGGGGGTGTAAAATTTAGACGCCCACAAAAAAGGGCCCTCTAGGGCCCTTTTGTACTCAAACCAARCTCACTTGGTCAGCCAAGACTCCACGGTTGCGGAACCGTGTTCTGCTTTCCATTCTTTCAAGGTCTTGTGGTTGCCGCCTTTGGTTTCAACGACTTCGCCGGTGTGAGGGTTTTTGTAGACTTTCACCTGACGAGCCTTCCGAGTGCTGGTCTTGGCCTCAGCGACTGGGGCGCGACGGCCTGCATGTGGGTCAAACAGGTTGACCACGTCTTTCAGGCTGTAACCGTACTTCCCAAGCAAAGCGCGCAGCTTTGTTTCAAATTCGATTTCTTTCTTCAGGCCCTCATCGCCTTTCAAGGTTTCGAGAGCTTGGAGCTGTTCGGCGAGATTCTTTTCGAGTTGGCGGAATTCTGCGAGCTTGGACATGGTGGTTCTCTAGCTAGTTAGTCACCTAACAATACACCAAAAACCACAATTTGAATTTAGAGTCAGGGAGCCCCGTGTAGGTGAGTCGAGGTTCGCCGCCCTGATTTATTCGTCTTCCGCTGAGAGCGGTGAATTGAGGTCAACATCTGCCTGACCGACTAGCGCATTGATGCGATCGACCAAACGCGAATCTACGGGCTGAATTAGCTCCGGATGCGCGTCCATATCCGCCGCCAGAAGCCCGAGAGTTCGGGATACGGATAGATGGGCTTCCATCGGTTCATTCGCTGGCGAGGTCTTCTGAATGTGGTGCGCGGACTTGATGTTGGGGATACGAGGATCATTCATGACTCAACCTTATGCGATTCGACGTTGCAGCAACTGCGGGAGTATCCACCTGTTCTGATGCCGAAGTGTTGCTCCGATTAAAGGGAGCTTTGGATGTGAAAATTATGGCTAAGCAATAATTATGGCTGAGCCATAATTTGAAATAATCCAGCTTTGTCCCTTCGCCACCGATGGTGAAACTCAAATCACCAGCAGGACACCGTTCAAAGCTGAGCGACCAACGTCGCGATGTACCTCTATGGTGACAAAACAAGCCGGGAGGCCAAGRKCTTGAAAAGCTCTGCRAGCATTCGCGCGTCGAGCAATGCATGGTGGGGCGGATCAGACAGCTCTACCTCTTCAAGAGCTTCCGCATCGACTTTATTAAAAAGGATCGCCAGGTTGGTTGGTTGATTCATAACCTGGACTGGCCAGGGTTGATGACCTGCACAGACGAGATCACAGAAAAATCGCCAGTCCCAATACGGCGCATCTGAGCACACCTCAAGCTCCTCGGCGAAGCTCCCTAGAAATCCTCGAAGAGAGACTTGAGCTTCGACAAACGACTGACCATACCGCAAAGGATCGAGATGCGGTAAAACGTTCTGGATGACAAAGTCACTGCAGTCGTCGAGCGAATAGGTATTCGTCAACTCAACGTAAAACTCTTCGCCAGACTGCGATACCAGCGCTAGAGATATCAACTTCGAGTACTGATTGAGCTGCGTGAATTCGCAATCTAGGAATATTTTCAACGCCCTGTCCTTTCAACGAGTGCTAGCGTGGCCTGTCATTGGCGCCCATGCTCGTCTCACTACCTAGGGTACCGATGGATTTGCGAGCGAAGTCGGCTGAGTAAGATGAGGCCYGCATTTGTAATTGGACGTGAGGGCTTTCAGTCGTCTCCCCAGGGATCGAATTTGTCCCCATACCTAGCGTATAAGGCGCGATTGCGCTCGATCCGCCTTATCCACGGATCGTAGCCCTTGGGCAACGCAGCGTGCTTCGCGCTGATGATCATTTGCACKGYTTCATCACGCAGCAACCTWCYGGTCAGCTCGCGRYATTCGCCACGCGTMACCACACCATAAGCGGCGTGATTGTCTTTAACGTAGAGATCGGTCATTCCTACCCGCATATGGCCATATTTGTGGACGTCATCCGGGTAGATGTCCTCTAGGCTGAGATATCCCATACCAACTCCGTGCCAAGAATGTACTCACTGAATAGCACTGCCTCTACGCTCCGCAATGTTCAAAGGTGCCACCGATAGCGTGCACCATCATTGAAGTCGTCCCTTCGCGCCAGCGCCTACAAAAAACCAGTTAACAACAAGCGATTAAGTGTGCGCATGATAGCCTCAGCTCAGTTATCACCGTTCTGAGAATCCGCTTTGAACACACCTGACGCACGTGCCGATTTCTACACCCTGATCAACGCACCGAAATTTTCCGATGACCCCATTGGGCACCGTCAGAAAAAGCGGTGGCAGCTCATCGCTGGAGACATTTACAAAAGCACATCCAGAGAGGCATTGCTCGAAGCCAGGGGCAAAGCCGAAGGCTACATCGATGGCCTGGTGGACGCAGGGCATTTGTCGACGAGAGACACAGACCGCGACTATCTCATTTTGAGTATCGTCCAACGACGGCGTGAGTTTTTGCAAAAACTGCTGAACGAGTACGGTTATTGAGCCTAGGCGAGCTGTCAGCCGTCCGATGGTAAAACCAGCATCATAGGATAGAGTCAGTTTGAAGCGCTCCGCAGGGGTAACTCGGAGCGCTGCTGATCGAAACCGTAAAGGGCTAGCAAGCGATTTCTCAGCGGTCTGACCGAGCTAGAGAATCGAGCTTGGCCTGAATCGACTCCCATTCCACCATTGAAACGAGTACCGCTGTCCTGCGATCCCCTTCGATGAAAACCGGTTTGCGAGTCGTGATCACCTGGTCGAGCAACTCGTCAAAATGGGCTATTGCCCTAACGACTGACCATCGTTCATCTGCCATATGACACTGCCCAATCAGGTGATCAAATGATGGCTTTCATACTACCGATTAGAATCTATCGGCGGACTGGAGAAGCTTCAAAAAGCTAGCTCTGCCGAGGTCTCGCCTGAAGCTAGCGATGACGTAAATACCATCTTGAGTCTCGAGTAACCAAAATCGCCCTTCTTTCCTCGCCGACTGAATTTTACCCGTGTGAAGAATTGAACCATCAACTCTGTGGTAGGCATCATCCTTCTCAGAGTGATCGAATGACACCCCGACGCATGTGTCATCTGCAATAAAAGCGTCGCTGATGAATGCCGTGACAGGCACCGTGTATTTGCGAAGGYTTGCTCGCACCAAACGGCGCAGCTGAAATTCGCTGACATCTTTACTATGAAATTCCAGCTCAATTACTYCAGGCATCCAACTCAAGCTCCAAAACGACCAYGWATAWACCGTCGGYAAGCATCGCTCACCCTGCCTTCATTGAAAAAGCRGCACCAATGCTMGCCWCTTTKCTCAGTCCTGGCCCAAGCAGGAGATAGACAGTATTTTTGGTTTCAAACATGCAGCCTTCMGTGAAAGACACGCCGAAATTRCTGCGYACCCACATRSTMGGYTGRAARCGMCCTTTACTGTCYARWACGAYTTCGTGWGCGAAAAGCGTYGCSGGAAGTAGWCCGAGCCGGGAGAGCTTTTCTTTCTCAGCAGGGTTAACCGTRAGGTCGATCAGGATCCACTGCTTCACCACGCAGAATGCTTTGCCKGGRAATGTTTTTGCTGCCAATGCAATCAGCTCATCTTSGGTGCCCTGCCAGCCAGGTGCTTCCTKYCCTGCTCCGTAAAGRAGCTGGGAAATSTCTTCTAAYGTMACCATGTGAAWTTCTCGATCGATTTGGGTTTWGATCGCACAAATGGAATTCATCCCCAGCGCCAGAACGTAGGGAAAACCTCAGATTGCTGAGATTTATCGCTGAATCGCAGCTCATCAAATCTCGAGCAAAAAATCCTGATCGAAACCGGTGTCTTCASTCGGRTATCCGCGAGGATTTGACACAACTCGRCATCCTCSTTTAACGAAATCCGCAGCGATGTGGGTATGTCCATAAAYCCASAGATCGGCCTTCTCCAGAAGCTCWGSCCAATTGTTTGCGTACGCRGCAATGAGGTGTTCAGGAAAATCCTTACTCACGTGTTCCAACGCAGGGGCATGGTGCGTGACGACAACAGTTTTACCTGCGAAGGGCTTGTCCAATTCCCAAGTAAGCCAGGCGTACGCCGCCTGCGATTTAGCGATCAAGTCATCAGGACGCAAACGCCGGAAATTTGCATCGGTTCTGATCACGGTGAAATCGTTCATCCAGTCCCAAGCAATACGTTTCGCGGCATCGACATCACCGGTCGACGAGTAGTCCGTCCACGCCGTCGTGACCAAAAACCTGGTTTGATTCAGGATCAAGGCCTCGTTTTCGAGTGCATGGACGTGTGGCGCAGCCGCCTCCTTCATCTTCCGCAACGTGTGATCAATGTGGCCGCCGTAGTACTCATGGTTTCCGCAGACGTAAATCACTGGGCACTGGAATGTGTCGTTCGCCCAAGCTACGCCGCGCGATTTGATATCAATGTCACCAGCGAGAATGACTACGTCCGCGGCGCTTGGGACGGGCTCGAATCGAGCGAACCCGAGGTGCAGATCTGAGTAAATCTGAATTTTCATAGCAGACGACCACTTTCGTTTTAGTTGTCATTGCATACAGCTGCGGCGGGCGGCCTCCGATCATGGCGCGCCTTGCCAGGAGAGGCTGCGATTTACGTACTCGGATTAGAAAATCACTCGAAGCCCTTTGAGAGAGTGAGGGTCAACAAGACAGCCTGGGGCATCCGTATAAGCCTTTTCGTCGCCAATGTTATGAAGGCAAACACGAGCACCACTAGAGTCATATCCGACCAACAGCCCCGAAAGCCCCTCCATAATCCATTTGCCGGCTTTGTTCATCCACCCAGGCGTGACGACCTGAATTTCCGTAACGACAAAATCGATGGTTTGTTGGGAAATTATTTCTTCGAGCATATCGACGTCACTAATCATCATGGTGCGTGTCCATACCCTGCCCTCCAGTCGCTCTTCAAGGACAACGTGATACCAAGCATGAGCCAAGTGGCGCTCAAACATCCGCCAGTTCGAATATCCATCCCCAAAAATATTAGGCGCGCCCTCGGCAGCGGTCTCATGACTTCTAAACATTTCACATTCCCGTGGATCTACCGAACGCAGTCGCAGCAGATATCATTGATAGAGAGACAGTATTGCAGCGAGACTGGCTGACTTTTCGTCGCCGTCTCCCGCCAAAACGTACACCGTGTTTTTGGTTTCAAAGAGAAAGCCATCTTGGAATGAAATGGCCATGGTGCTGCGCACCCAATTTCCGTAATCGAAGCGTCCTCGGCTGTCTAGGATGACTTTTTCGGCGAAAACAAAGAGCGGCAGGTGGCCATGAACGTGGATTTTGGTGAGATCCCCATTGCTCGCTATCGCGCGCACGATCGTCCACTGCTGGACGATGCAAAAGCCTTTGTTGGGGAAGCGGGTTTGTACAATGCGAATCAACGCTTCTTGGCTTTCTCCAGATCCGGAGCGTGGCTCTCCGGCGGTGGATAGGAGCTCGCTGGATGCTTGGATTTCTTCGAATTCCATGCTTAATTCCCGTCAATACATGTCATATGTTTAAGCGCATCACCGTTAGGAAAGCTCACGGAAGCGACACTACCTCGGGCATTGCCTCTCATGAATGATGAAACCAATCGACCCGTAACAAGGATTATATGACGTGTTATGGGTCGACGCAATGTGGCTTTATCCTCTGTTTTGTAGAGGATCATAAATGTCTCTCAGCGAAGCATTTGCGGCCGTTGTCCGGGCCTTGAGACAAAAATCAGGAATGTCCCAGGACGATCTACCTTTAATTGATCGCTCTTATCTGAGCCGCGTGGAGCGCGGCAAAGGGAACGTTTCGATCGAAATGCTTTTGAAAATTTCAAAAATGCTGGACGCTGAGCCCACTGTTCTAATGCTCCTAACAACTTCTTTGCTTTCTGAGGAGGCGACAGATGTGGCATTGGAGCGGATCTCGAGGAAGCTAGAGACGCTGAAAGAGACTGGAGTGATCGAGCTGATCTCCAGCGGTGGTATGCCACGCCAACATGGACGACCTTCCAATCTCGCTGCGAGTGAAAGACTAAAACGTGCTCCACAGCTGAAGCAGAGAGGCCTATCTAACTCAGAGATAGCTCGAGAATTGGAGGTTTCTAAGTCAACGGTACAACGGTATCTAGCCAAGACTTCTAATTAACTCACAAGCGAAAATTGCTGCATCTGATGACCTATCACTCACGAATGCCTCCCCCTCTACTCGACCCCCTTCGCCCAATTCTCCACATGCATGCTATGCAGCATGGCCATCGCACTGAAGAGATCTTGAATCGGGCATGACCGAGCAAAACGATATCCGGATGCGAGGTGGAGGAGCATTCTCGAAGTCAGTTTATGGGCAAAGAGATGTAAGCGTCCGGCGAACACGCCTTGCGTAATTAATCGGACGCCCACCTGTGCGGAAGCAACTGCGTAATCTCACTCGCCCGCTGCGTCGGCAGACGAGTCAGTACATCTTTCAGATAAGCATACGGATCGTGGCCGTTCATGCGTGCGGACTGGATCAAACTCATGATCGCCGCCGCCCGTTTTCCACTGCGTAGTGATCCGGCAAACAGCCAGTTCGAGCGTCCGAGTGCCCACGGTCGGATTTGGTTCTCGACCTGGTTGTTGTCGATGGGCACAGCCCCATCGTCCAGGTAGCGCGTCAGCGCTACCCAGCGTTTGAGGCTGTAATCCAAGGCTTTGGCCGTTGCTGATCCATTGGGCACCAGATCGCGCTGGGCCAACATCCAGTCATGCAGCGTTTTGATTATCGGCGCTGCCTTTTCCTGGCGTATTCGCCAGCGATCCTCATCGCTCATGTCCCGCGCTTGGCGTTCAATTTCGTACAAGCCGCCAATCGAGTGCAGTGCTTGTTCGGCCAACTGGCTTTTATTCGCCACGTGCAGATCGAAAAATTTACGGCGGGCGTGAGCCATGCAGCCGATTTCGGTCATGCCTTTCTCGAAGCCGGCTTTGTAGCCAGCGAAATCGTCGCACACCAACTTGCCGTTCCAGGAGCCGAGGAAGTTACGCGCATGCTCGCCCGCTCGGCTTGGACTGAAGTCGTAAACCACGGCCTTGAGTGCCGAAAACGGCGTGCTGCTGTAGGCCCAGACATACGCTCGGTGGGTTTTCTTCTCGCCCGGCGCGAGCATCTGCACCGGGGTCTCATCGGCGTGGATTACGCCCTCGGCCAGTACCGCTTCGCGCAGTGCGTCGACCACTGGCTGAAGCTGTACGCCAGTTTGTCCAACCCACTGCGCCAGCGTCGAGCGAGCGATCACCAGCCCGGCGCGGCCAAAGATTTTCTCCTGCCGGTACAGCGGCAAGTGGTCAGCGAACTTCGCCACCATCACATGCGCCAGCAGGCCTGCGGTCGGGATGCCCTTGTCGATGACCTGCGCGGGAACCGGTGCCTGGATCAGTGTTTCGCACTGGCGGCAGGCCCACTTTCCACGCACATGTTGCTCGACGGTGAATACGCCAGGTGTGTAATCGAGCTTCTCGCTGATGTCCTCGCCGATGCGCTGAAGTTGGCAGCCGCAGGCGCACTGGGTGTTTTCTGGTTCGTGACGGATCACGGTGCGTGGAAACTGCGGCGGCAGCGGCGCACGCTTGGGCTTCTGACGTGGCTCGGCTGGTGCAGGTGGCGGATTGACCGCCTTCAACTCGGCTTCGATGGCCGCGATATCAGTGTCGAGCAGGTCATCGAGCAAGCTGCCTTGGTCGGGACTCAGCTGCTCGCTGCGCTTGGCAAACTTGTGCCGTTTGAGGATGGCGATCTCATGAGCGAGTTGCTCGTTGACCGTTTCGAGACGGTGGATCTTCTGGCCCATCGAGTCGACCTGGGACAGCAACTGCATGGCCTGTTCGGCCAAAGCGCGCAGCTGTTCCGGTGTCATCTGGTCGAGATTGGGCGAGGAAGGCATGCCGTTGATTGTGCCAGAGCAGGCGTTCAGCGGCGATAAACCGATAGGCTAATGGCAGGTGCTAGAGCACTGTGATCGAGCCGCCCGCGCCGACCCGCTGCCAAGGCAAACCCAGTACCAAGGCTTGAAGTTGCTCGTTATCGAGTTCGACTTCCGCCCCGTGGCGGATGCCGGGCCAGTGAAATTTTCCTTGGTTTAGTCGTCGCGCGGCAAGCCAAATACCCACGCCGTCATGCACCAGGACTTTCATCCGGTTAGCGCGGCGGTTGGCAAAGAGATAGGCACAGTGCGGCTTCGCCGCACCAAATACGGCGATCACTCTGGCCAGCGCGGTCTCGGTGCCGGCACGCATATCCATAGGTTCGGTGGCAAGCCAGATGGCGTCGATGCGGATCACTGGGCCAGCTCGCGGATAAAACGGGCGCACCCATCAGGATCTGAGGATGGCCACTTCACGGTGAGTTTCCGCGGCCCAAAAGGAACCTCGATGCTGATGGACGTTTGCTGATCGGGCTGGGTTCGGGACTCTAGTTTCATCGGAACGAAAGCGGGCAACTTCGGCGCCTGACGATCACGATAAGCAGGTATCCACTTT
>NZ_JBFUKU010000138.1:0-14488 GCF_056400685.1 Pseudomonas sp. P5_A12
GCATTCATACCCTGCTTGATCAACAAAGCCTGAGACCCGAAGACGTTCGCGCGATTGGCAGTCACGGCCAAACCATTCGCCACGAGCCGGCTCGCGGCTTCACGGTGCAGATCGGCAACCCTGCCCTGTTGACCGAGTTGACCGGCATTACTGTAGTCAGTGATTTCCGCAGCCGTGATGTTGCCGCTGGCGGGCAAGGCGCACCACTGGTTCCAGCCTTCCACGAAGCCTTGTTTGCTGAAGATACGGGTCATCGCGCGGTATTGAACATTGGCGGATTCAGTAATCTCAGCCTGATCGAACCCGGCAAACCCGTTGCAGGTTTCGACTGCGGTCCGGGCAATGTGCTGCTGGATGCCTGGATCCATCAGCAGCGCGGCGACAACTTTGATCGCGACGGCCAATGGGCTGCCAGCGGCAACGTCGAACCAGCACTGCTGAATGAACTGCTGAGTGATCCCTTCTTCGTGACCAAAGGCCCAAAAAGCACCGGCCGCGAAGTGTTTAACCTGCCCTGGCTTACACAGCACCTCGCGAAACTACCGACCTTCGCTGCCGAAGACGTTCAAGCAACCCTGCTTGAACTCACCGCATTGACCATCGTCGAGTCACTGCAACACGCCCAGTCGAACACTCAAGAATTGCTGATCTGCGGCGGCGGTGCGCACAACACCACGCTGATGCAGCGCTTGTCCGACTTACTGCCGAATGCAAAAGTCGGCAGCACCGCCACGCATGGTGTAGATCCCGATTGGGTTGAAGCTATGGCATTCGCCTGGTTGGCCCATTGCTGTCTCGAAGGCATCGCCGCCAATCGCCCCAGCGTCACCGGCGCCCGCGGCCTGCGCGTTCTCGGCGCTATCTACCCCGCGTAAACACCAGACAGCAAAACGCCGCACAACCCAAAAGGTTCTGCGGCGTTTTGCATTGCGCTGAAGTGCGATCAGATCGAGAACGAAGAGCCACAGCCACAGGTAGTGCTGGCGTTCGGGTTCTTGATCACGAAGCGCGAACCTTCCAGACCTTCCTGATAATCCACCTCGGCACCTGCCAGGTATTGGAAGCTCATCGGGTCCACGACCAGGCTCACGCCTTCGCGCTCGACGATGGTGTCGTCATCGGCCACTTCTTCATCGAAGGTAAAGCCGTACTGAAAACCTGAACAACCGCCGCCCGTAACGAATACGCGCAGCTTCAAGCGATCATTCCCCTCTTCATCGACCAGGCTCTTCACCTTGTGCGCGGCACCGTGGGTGAATTGCAAAGCCGTGGGGGTGAAGGATTCGACGCTCATGCTGACTATCTCCCGGCGTTACGCCGCCATAATGCGTGATGACGCGCATTATCCGCTTGTCCTAGAAAATCGGTCAACTATTTGAGGAGCAGCGGCAAGCTTCAAGTTGTGAGCTTCAAGCTTGCGGCTTGCAACTTGAAGCTTGTAGCTGCTCTTTAAGGCAACATGCCCGCATGGGACAAGCCCAGACGCTCATCCAGACCAAACAGGATGTTCATGTTCTGCACCGCCTGACCCGACGCGCCTTTGACCAGGTTGTCGATCACCGACAGCACCACCACCAAATCGCCATCCTGCGGACGATGCACGGCGATACGGCACACGTTGGCACCGCGCACGCTGCGGGTTTCCGGATGGCTGCCGGCAGGCATCACGTCGACGAACGGTTCATTGGTGTAACGTTTTTCAAACAATGCTTGCAGATCGACCGAGCGATCCACGACGGTCGCGTAAAGCGTCGAGTGAATGCCACGAATCATTGGCGTCAGGTGCGGAACGAACGTCAGACCGACATCCTTGCCCGCGGCGCGACGCAGCCCCTGGCGGATTTCCGGTAAGTGACGGTGGCCTTTGACCGAGTAGGCTTTCATGCTTTCCGACGTCTCGGAGTACAGCGATCCTACAGAGGCACCACGCCCGGCACCGCTGACGCCGGACTTGCAGTCAGCGATCAAACGAGTGGTATCGGCCAGACCCGCTTCGAGCAAGGGCAGGAAACCCAATTGCGTAGCGGTCGGGTAGCAACCCGGAACGGCGATCAGGCGAGCATCCTTGATCTGCTCACGATTGACTTCCGRCAAGCCGTAGACCGCCTCTTCCAACAGTTCCGGAGCACCGTGCGGCTGGCCGTACCACTTGGCCCACTCGGCGGCGTCTTGCAGACGGAAGTCCGCCGACAGGTCGATGACCTTGGTTCCGGCCGCCAGCAGTTCGCCGGCCAGCGCATGGGCAACACCGTGAGGGGTGGCGAAGAACACCACATCACAGGCGCCCAGCGTCTTGATGTCCGGAACGCTGAACGCCAGGCCGTCGTAATGGCCTCGCAGGTTCGGGTACATGTCGGCCACGGCCAGGCCAGCCTCGGATCGGGAAGTGATCACTACCACTTCAGCTTGCGGATGCTGTGCCAATAGACGCAACAGTTCGACACCGGTGTAACCCGTGCCGCCGACGATACCGACCTTGACCATAAACCTGCCCTCAACGAACCCACTGGAAAGCCGTCGATAATAGGGTGCGTATCGTTCTGCGACAACCGGCAAGGTGACGTGCGGACGCTCAAGCCTCTACTATCCGGGCTACCGTGAACCTGGGAATAACTAAAATGCTTTATCTGTGGCTCAAAGCGCTTCACATCGTCAGCATGGTCTGCTGGTTTGCCGGCCTGTTTTACCTACCGCGCCTGTTCGTTTATCACGCGCAAAGTGAAGACACCGTCAGCAAGGAACGCTTCAGTATCATGGAGCGCAAGCTGTACCGCGGCATCATGGGCCCGGCGATGATCGCCACCCTGATTTTCGGCATCGCGCTGATCTACCTCAATCCGAGCATCTTCAGTCAGGGTGGATGGTTTCACGCGAAACTGACGCTGGTTGTGATCCTGATTGGCTACCACCACATGTGCGGCGCTCAGGTGAAGCGTTTTGCCCGTGGCGAAAACACCCGCAGCCATGTCTTTTATCGCTGGTTCAATGAAGTCCCGGTTCTGATATTGCTGGCTATCGTAATTCTGGTCGTGGTTCGGCCGTTCTGACGTCAATAAGCACAACTCACCGGGGTACCTCCAATGTCGCTGCCCGCTCTGCTCGAACAATGTTTACGTCTGCCCGTGGTGGCAGCGCCAATGTTCCTGATTTCCAATCCGCAATTAGTGCTCGCCTGCTGCCGAAATGGCGTGGTCGGCAGTTTTCCTGCGTTGAACCAACGCGAGAGCAGCGGCTTCAAGGCCTGGCTGGAAGAGATCGAAGCAGGTTTGGCAACACTGGAGAACCCGGCGCCTTATGCGGTCAACCTGATCGTCCACAACAGCAATCCGCGCCTGCAAGCGGACCTGGAGATCTGCATCGAGCACAAAGTGCCGATTGTGATCACCAGCCTCGGCGCAGTGAAGGAAGTGGTCGACGCAGTGCACAGTTACGGCGGCCTGGTGTTCCATGACGTGACGACTCGCCGACACGCGGAAAAAGCCGCCGAAGCTGGCGTGGATGGCTTGATTGCCGTTGCTGCGGGCGCCGGGGGCCACGCTGGCACCTGGAGCCCGTTCTCACTGATCGCTGAAATTCGTCAGTTCTTCGACAAAACCCTGCTGCTGGCCGGTTGCCTGAATCACGGTCACGAGATTCTTGCGGCGCAATTGCTCGGTGCGGATTTAGCCTACTTCGGTACGCGTTTTATCGGTACCACTGAAAGTCATGCGCCTGACGCCTACAAAGAAATGTTACTGACTTCCAGGGCAGCGGACATCGTCCATACTCCAGCAGTGTCCGGCGTACCGGCGAGTTTCATGTGTCAAAGCCTGGAAGCAGCAGGTTTCGATATGGCAGCCCTGCAAAACAAGGGTGAGGTCAACTTCGGCTCCAAACTCAAACCAATCAGCGATGAAGCCAAGGCCTGGAAAACCGTGTGGTCTGCAGGTCAGGGCGTCGGGGAAATCGATGATTTGCCGAGTGTCGATCAATTGGTCGCACGGCTGGACGCGGAGTATCGCAAGGCACTGGAATTGGCGGCACAACTTCCTAAGCGCTGGCCCCGCTGAGATGTAAGTTTCGGCCAGCTCCACCCGGCTGGCCCTACACTTCATCCATGCCCTGCAATACTTCCTAACTCAAACACTCGCGACAAGGATGCCTCGCAATGAGCGAAAACCGTTTCAAGATCGTATTCGACGGCGCTCTGCTGCCAGGTGTTGACCTCTCTACTGCCAAACAGAATCTCGCCGCCCTCTACAAAAGCGATGTTGCTGCAGTCGAACGGCTGTTCTCGGGCAAGACTGTCACGCTCAAGCAAGGTCTGTCGCAAGTCGAGGCGCAAACCTATCTTCAGGCACTGTCGAAAACCGGCATCAATGCACGGATCGAAAGCGAATCGCCCATAGAGCTGAACTTGACCGACGCCCGCGAACACCTCCCCCCCAAGACCCAGCCTGTCTTCGTCGACCCGGTGTCCCCTTACGCTCCGCCTCAGGCTAGCGTCGGAGAAAATCTGCCCGCATTCTCCACACTCAAACCGTTCAGTGTCGAAGGTCGTATTGGCCGCTTGCGTTATCTGGCGTGGACGATGGTCCTGACCCTTGTGATGCTGGGTGTCGGATCGGCACTCGCCATTTTCGCCGTTGCCCTGATCAGCGCAGACTCGAGTGCCGGCCTGATTGTCGGTGGCCTGGTGGCGCTGTTCCTGTTCATCGGGGTTGTGGTTGTCAGCATTCAGATCAGCGTGCAGCGTTTGCACGACATCGGCTGGTCCGGGTGGCTTTGGCTATTGAACTTCGTCCCGTTCGTGGGCAGCCTCTTTCCGTTCGTGATCATGGTCATCCCCGGCACCAACATCGCCAATCGCTACGGTCCGCCACCACCGCCCAACAGCACCGCCGTCAAAGTGCTGTCTTCGTTGTGGGTCGTATTTATCGCCATCGTCTTCATGGCGGCAGTGTCTGGCGGTTTTACTGCGATTCAGCAAGAGTATGAAAGCGCTACTGAAAGCAGCTATGACAGCGGATCGGTGACGATCGACGAGATTGAAGCCGAACCGGCCGAAGCAACCGAAAACGCACCGGATTCTGCAGACGAGGAAGCCGAATAAGCCCCGTCCCCTGTAGACTCTGCGAAAGAATAAACAGCGCTCCCCGCCCGTGACACCTGCGTCGCGGCGCGGAGCTGTTGCGATGGAGAACTGCATGACCCGTTACGCTCTGATCACCGGCGCTTCCAGCGGCATCGGCCTGGCGATGGCCGAAGCGCTGGCCCGGCGTGGCCACAGCCTGATTCTGGTGGCCCGACAACGTGATCAGCTGGAAAGTATTGCGATTGAACTGACTCAACGTTTTGGCGTAGAAGTGCTTTTCCGTGCCTGTGACCTCGGCGAACCGCTGCGGCTGTCTGGGTTTCTGCTGGAACTTGAGGAAGGTGACCGTCAAATTGATTTGCTGGTGAACTGCGCTGGCATGGGGACGTGTGGTCCCTTTCTCGCTCAAGACTGGATGACCGAGCAGGACCTGATTGAAGTGAACATTCTGGCACTCACCCGCCTCTGCCACGCCATCGGAAACAGCATGGCCTTGCAGGGTGGCGGGCAAATCCTCAATGTTGCCTCGGTCGCCGCGTTTCTTCCCGGCCCTTGGATGAGCACTTACTACGCCAGCAAGGCCTATGTGCTGCACTTTTCCGAAGCTCTGCGCGTCGAGCTGAAGAAATGCGCAATCAAGGTCTCGGTACTCTGCCCCGGCCCGACGCGCACCGGTTTTTTCCGTACCGCGCAACTGGACACCGGCAAACTGGCCGACAGCAAAATGCTGATGAGCCCCGAAGAAGTGGCGCTTTATACCGTGCGGGCCCTGGAGAAAAATCGCGCAATCATTATTCCGGGCCGACGCAACCGTTGGCGCGCCTTTCTGCCACGACTCGGCTCGCGCTGGTTAAACCGGACAATCGCCGGCATGGTCAACAAGGTTTACTGCCCACGCTGAATGGTCCTACGGTAAATCCATGGGTACACTCAGGCCAGCCAAAACAACGGAGAAACAGCTTTGGATACTCTGTTCACCAAGATCATCAACCGGGAAATCCCGGCAAAGATCATTTACGAGGACGACCAGGTACTGGCCTTCCACGATATCGCCCCACAGGCACCGGTGCATTTTCTGGTGATCCCGAAAAAAGCCGTGCGCACCCTCAACGACCTCACCGAGGACGACAAGGCACTGGCCGGGCATATTCTGTTCACCGCGCAGCGTCTGGCGCTGGAACTGGGCTGCGAAAAAGGCTTCCGCGTTGTCATGAACTGCAATGAAGAAGGTGGGCAAACTGTCTATCACATTCATATGCATGTGCTGGGTCAGCGCCAGATGCACTGGCCACCGGGCTGATTGCAGATTGCTGCGAGGGAGTGGCCAGCCACTCCCCCATGACCCAGCTCAAACCTTCCCCGGCCGATTGGGTTAAACTGGCCGCCGAGATTTTTCCCGGAGGTCAGCATGACTACCCAACGTCACTACTCGCCGATTGACCGTCTTCTGCTGCAAGCTGACGCCGCCATGCGCACCCTGTTGCCCTTCGGTGGCCAGCCCTACCGCCCGTCGCCGGCCATCGTCCAGCCCGATGCGAAATTGAGTGATGAAGACACCCGGCACGTCGCCGGTCTGATGCGCATCAACCATACCGGCGAGGTCTGCGCCCAGGCGTTGTATCAAGGGCAAGCCCTGACTGCCAAGCTCCCGCATGTGCGTGCCGCCATGGAGCATGCTGCTGAAGAAGAGATCGACCATTTGGTGTGGTGCGAACAACGCATTCATCAGCTGGGCAGCCATACCAGCATTCTCAATCCGCTGTTTTATGGCATGTCGTTCGGAATCGGCGCGGTGGCCGGGTTGATCAGCGACAAAGTCAGCCTGGGGTTCGTTGCCGCCACCGAACACCAAGTGTGCAAGCACTTGAATGAACACCTCGAGCAATTACCGGCTGAAGACGAAAAGTCCCGGGCGATTCTTGAGCAGATGCGTATTGATGAAGAACATCACGCGGAAAGTGCGCTGGATGCCGGAGGGTTCCGTTTTCCGGCACCGGTGAAGTTCGGGATGAGTCTGTTGGCCAAGGTGATGACCAAGAGTACTTATCGGATCTGATCTCAGGGGCTTTTCGTAGGCGCATGGCTTGCCCGCGATGGCGATCTCCAGGACGCTATCGCGGGCAAGCCATGCTCCTACAAAGGTTTGCGACAGACATAAAAAAGGCGACTGCCGTGAGGGAGTCGCCTTTTTTGTGCCTGACTCAACCGAGTTCGATGATCTCGTAATCGTGGGTAATCGCCACGCCTGCCGCACCCAACATGATCGAAGCCGAGCAATACTTCTCTGCCGACAACTCAATGGCGCGTTTGACCTGGGCTTCTTTCAACCCGCGCCCCTTGACCACAAAATGCATGTGAATCTTGGTGAAGACTTTAGGGTCCTCGGTCGCACGCTCGGCTTCGAGGAAGGCTTCACAGCTTTCGACGGCCTGACGGGACTTCTTGAGGATGCTGACCACATCGAAATTGCTGCAACCGCCGACACCGAGCAGGAGCATTTCCATCGGCCGGACACCCAGGTTGCGACCGCCGGCATCGGGCGGACCGTCCATGACCACCACGTGACCACTGCCGGATTCACCGAGGAACATGGCTTCGCCAGCCCATTGGATGCGTGCCTTCATCGCCAAGACTCCACTGTCTAAAAAAGGGTCGCCAGCTTAGCACAGGGCCCTTGATTGACAGCGCCTCAACTTCCCAGCACGCAAGTGTCTACACCGTAGGTAAATTCTCAAATCTTGAAGGAAGTGTCTGTTAAGCTGGCGCCAATTCACTGGCGCATAGCCAGCTTTGCATCGACCGTTGTCGGCGACTCACAAAAAAACCAACACACACCGTGAAGTCTTTTCGGGATACAACCATGGTTGCTATTACCCCAACACCCAAAATCAAAAACCTCGAAAAGCTGTTGATGCATTGCCAGCGCCGTCGCTATGCGGCCAAGAGCAACATTATTTGTGCGGGCGATCGCTCGGAAACACTGTTCTTCATTATCAAAGGCTCGGTCACGATCCTGATCGAGGATGGCGACGGTCGTGAAATGATCATCGCCTACCTGAACACCGGGGACTTTTTCGGGGAGTTGGGCCTGTTCGAACAGGCCGGCCTGGAACAGGCACGCAGCGCTTGGGTCCGAGCCAAGATCGAATGCGAGGTCGCGGAAATCAGCTACGCGAAATTCCGCGAGCTGTCCCAACAAGATCCAGACATTCTTTACGTCCTCAGCGGACAAATCGCACAACGTCTGCGCAACACCACGCGCAAGGTCGGTGACCTGGCGTTCTTCGATGTAACCGGTCGCGTCGCCCGTTGCCTGCTGGAACTGTGCAAGCAGCCGGACGCGATGACCCACCCGGACGGCATGCAGATCAAAGTGACCCGCCAGGAGATCGGTCGAATCGTCGGCTGCTCGCGTGAAATGGTCGGTCGCGTGCTCAAGGATCTGGAAGAACGCAACCTGCGTGGACGTCAAAGGCAAGACCATGGTGGTCTTCGGTACGCGCTAAGCCTTGAACATCTCTACCAGCAACTGGCGATAAAGCGCATCGAGCCGCCCGAGCGCATCGGGCGCAGCGAACTTCTCATGCAGGGCGATGTGGCTTTCGGCGCGAACGCGCTGTTCCAGACCGCAGGCTTCATTGAAGCCATTGACCGCCGCCACCATCGATTCGCGCTCGTTATCCAGCAACAACGCACCGTGCACCAACCCGACCGGACGCGTACCGCCCTTGCTCTGGCGCCAGCGTTGAGCAGTGCCGACCATCTTGCGGCCATCCAGGTTGACGTTGAAACGGCCATCGCAGAATGCGCCCTCGATTTCGCCCAAGGACGACACGCCGCCCAGTTCATCCAGCAACTGGCAGATCGGATCGCAGAGCCGGCGATAGGCGGTTTCGATCCGGTTCTGATCACCTTCACTGCGTGGTGGCGCGTAGACCAGCGCTATGTTGATGGTTGATGCCGATTGCGGCACAGGCTCGCCGCCGGTTTCACGCAACAGCACTGGCCAACCGGCAGCGGCTGAGACTTCGCAGGCAGCGTCGAAACCGGGTAGGCGGTTCAAGCGACGGGGCATGACCAAGGCCCGGTCATTGGGTTGCCAGAACAGCAAGCCGAACTCCGAATCTCCGGTGCAGACGGCTGCCAACAAATCTTGTTCGGCTTGCAGGCCGGCTTCGGTGGTCAGGGAGGTAATCAGGGTCATAAGGTATTCCGTCGGACCTTAAGTCTATGGTGCGTCTTATACCGCCTTCGCGAGCAGGCTCGCTCCCACATTGAAATCCAATCTCCTGTGGGAGCGAGCCTGCTCGCGAAGCTTTTTCRGTCGAGCGTAGAACCGCTCACCGCAGTACCGCGCTCCGGGAAGAACAGACGCTGCAACTCGGTCCCCGGGCTTTCAGCACGCATGAACGCCTCGCCAACCAGGAATGCATACACGTCGCTGATTTCCATCAGTTCGACATCGGCGCGGTTGAGGATGCCACTTTCGGTAATCA
Organism: Pseudomonas sp. P5_A12; assembly: GCF_056400685.1. Lineage (NCBI taxonomy): Bacteria > Pseudomonadati > Pseudomonadota > Gammaproteobacteria > Pseudomonadales > Pseudomonadaceae > Pseudomonas > Pseudomonas sp. P5_A12. The sequence goes on from NZ_JBFUKU010000138.1 coordinate 9,571, forward strand.
CCAGACGATCACGAGGGATGCGCGGCAACAGGTCGAGTGTGGTTTCCAGGCTGACGTCGAAGGTGTGCAGGTTGCGGTTGTTGATGCCCACCAGCGGTGTGTCGAGGGTTTTCAAGGCCCGCTCCAGCTCGTCGCCGTCGTGAACTTCCACCAGCACATCGAGGCCGACACTTTTTGCCACGGCAGCCAGTTCGGCCATTTTCACGTCATCCAGCGCGGAGACGATCAGCAACACGCAATCGGCGCCCAACGCCCGGGCTTCGACGATCTGGTAGGGATCGATCATGAAGTCCTTGCGGATCACCGGCAGTTTGCACGCCGACCGGGCCTGTTGCAGATAGGCATCGGCGCCCTGGAAGTAATCGATATCGGTCAACACCGACAAACACGTCGCGCCGCCCTTCTCGTAGCTCTTGGCGATGTCCGCGGGAACGAAGTTCTCGCGGATCACGCCCTTGCTCGGCGAGGCTTTCTTGATTTCGGCAATCACCGCCGGCTGCTTGAGCTTGGCTTGCGCCAACAATGCCTGGGCAAAACCACGAGGTGCATCGGCCGCCTTGGCCAGACTTTCCAGCTCGGCCAGGCTCACACGAGCGCTACGCTCGGCGACTTCCTGGACCTTGCGCGCCAGAATGTTTTCCAGAACCGTCGGTACACTCATCCCTCATTCTCCACTTTGAATACCGCGGTAAATGCACCCAACTCCTCCAGTTTCTCCCGAGCGAGGCCTGTGTGCAGCGCATCGTGCGCCAGGGCAACGCCTTCTTTCAAACTGGTTGCATGGTCGGCGGCGTACAGCGCAGCACCGGCATTGAGCATAATCATCTCGGCGGCTTTCTGACCGCTTTCGGTTTTGCGCTTGCCCAAGGCATCGCGAATCAACTCCAGCGAGGCCGCCGGGCTTTCGACTGCCAGCCCGTGCAGGCTCTGGCTCTTCATTCCCAAGTCTTCTGGCTCGACCCAATATTCGGTGATCTGGTCATTCTTCAATTCCGCCACGAAGGTCGGCGCCGCCAGACTGAATTCGTCCAGGCCATCCTTCGAGTGCACCACCAGCACGTGCTTGCTGCCCAGTCGCTGCAAGACCTCAGCCAATGGCCGGCACAGCGCCTGGTTGAACACGCCTACCACCTGATGCTTCACACCGGCCGGGTTCGTAAGCGGGCCGAGCATGTTGAACAGGGTACGCAGGCCAAGATCCTTGCGCGGACCGGCGGCGTACTTCATGGCGCGGTGGTGAGTCTGGGCGAACATGAAACCGATGCCGACATTATCGATGCAACGTGCCACCTGAACCGGCGTCAGGTTCAGGTAGATGCCCGCCGCCTCCAGCAGGTCGGCGCTGCCGCTTTTGCCCGACACTGCGCGGTTTCCGTGCTTGGCCACGGTGCAACCCGCCGCTGCAACAACGAAGGAAGAAGCGGTCGACACGTTGAAAATATTGGCACCATCACCGCCGGTACCGACCACGTCAACCACACCGTCCAAAGTCTTGAGTTCGACCTTGTCCGCCAGCTCGCGCATGACCGATACCGCGCCGACGATTTCGTCGATGCTTTCACTCTTCATGCGCATGGCCATCATGAATGCACCGATCTGCGCATCCGTGCATTGGCCAGTCATGATTTCGCGCATCACATCGCGCATCTCATCGGTGCTGAGGTCGAGGTGATCGACGATACGGCCCAAGGCTGTCTTGATATTCATGAAAAGTCCTTAGCGCGTGCCGCCAGTTTGTTTGAGGAAGTTTGCAAACAGCTCGTGGCCCTGCTCGGTGAGAATCGACTCGGGGTGGAACTGCACGCCTTCGATGTTCAGTGTCTTGTGGCGCAAGCCCATGATCTCGTCGACCGAACCGTCTTCAAGTTGGGTCCAGGCGGTGAGCTCCAGGCAATCGGGCAGGGTTTCACGCTTGACGATCAGCGAATGATAGCGCGTCACCGTCAGTGGGCGATTCAGGCCTTCGAATACGCCCTTGTCCTCGTGGAATACCGGGCTAGTCTTACCGTGCATCACTTGACGGGCGCGAACTACATCACCGCCAAAGGCCTGACCGATGGACTGATGGCCGAGGCAAACGCCAAGAATCGGCAGCTTGCCGGCGAAATGCTTGATCGCTTCAATCGAGATCCCGGCTTCGGTCGGGGTGCAAGGACCGGGGGACACCACGATGCGCTCTGGGTTGAGGGCTTCGATTTCAGCGATGGTCAGTTCATCGTTGCGCACGACTTTGACCTGGGAGCCGAGCTCACCGAGGTACTGCACAACGTTGTAGGTAAAGGAGTCGTAGTTATCGATCATCAGCAACATGGCGTTTTGAACCTCTTGAACTCACTGACTTTAAAGATGGCCTTCGAATGATTGACCCGCAGAGCGCTGCGCTTTGTCAGGTGCTGGAGTAGCGCCAGCAAAGCGGCATTTCAAACAGGTAAAGAAGGCAAAGCGGTACAGGTCCGGCGGGGCCGGCAAAAGAATTCAGGCGCGCCAACGCCAGCGGGCGTGTGCCTTGATGACTTGATCCAGAAGTTTACTGATGATCAACACGGGGAAGGTCTCATTTATACGTCCGGGCACAGTAACTTAGCTGGGCAGAGCGTGCAATATGGCCGGGGCGACTGCTCGCGAAACAATCAAAGGCTGCGCGACGGRTGGCAAAAGGCCGGACGTTTTTGGTACTGTCGTTTCGTTCACTACAAAAATAAATAAACGGACTTGCTCATGATCAAACAGACGTTGTTTGTACCGCTCGCAGGATGCTTGCTCGCGATGGCCTGCGCCCAGGCGAATGCCGCGCCTAATCCTTACACCAGTTTCGTCGTCTTCGGCGACAGCCTCAACGACGCCGGGACCTTTGCCGACACCGGCGGGCCTGCCGGGTCGACGCAACGCTTTACCAACCGCACGGGGCCGGTTTATCTGGATGGCAGCGGCGAAATCCGCTCACTCAACTCCACGCAGATATTGGGTGGAAAACTGGGGTACTCGGCGGATCAGACCGCTTCATCGAATTCGGCGGTGCGCGCCAGCAATGGCCAGCCCGATGGCAACAACTGGGCCGTCGGCGGTTATCGCACCGATCAGATTCTTGATTCGATCACCACCATTTCCGACACCGGCGAGCGTACCCGAGCGGGTTACCTGCCTTCGAACAACTTCCGCGCTGATCCAAACGCGCTGTATTACCTGTCGGGTGGCGGTAACGACTTTCTGCAGGGCCGCGTCACCAGCCTGCCTCAGGCCAGTGCCGCCGCCGACCGACTGGCCGACAGCGTACAGGCGCTGCAAACCGCTGGCGCAAAGTACGTCATGGTCTGGCTGCTGCCCGATATCGGCTTCACCCCGGCGTTCAACGGCTCCCCGCTGCAAGCGTTCACCTCCCAGCTCAGCGCCCAGTTCAACACTGAATTGGTCAGCCGACTGCAGAACATCAATGCAGAAATCATCCCACTCAACATTCCGGTGCTTCTCAAAGAGACGTTCGCCAACCCGGCGCAATTTGGCCTGGCCACCGACCAGAACCTGAGCGCCACCTGCTTCAGCGGCAGCGGCTGCACCGAGAACGCCCGTTACGGGATCAACAGCGCCACACCAGACCCGACCAAGCTGATCTACAACGACTCGGTACACCCGACCGAAGCCGGACAACGCCTGATTGCCGATTATGCGTATTCCCTGCTGTCAGCGCCGTGGGAGCTGACGCTACTGCCGCAAATGGCCCAAGGCACCCTGCGTTCTCACCAGGACGAATTGCGCAACCAATGGATGGCCGACTGGGAAAGCTGGCAAGGTGTCGGCCAATGGCGAGCCATTGTTGCCGGCGGTGGCCAACATCAGGATTTTGACGGGCAGGACAGCGTCGTGAGCGCTGATGGTAACGGGTACAACCTGAACATCGGTGGCAGCTATCGCCTCGACGATGCCTGGCGCGTCGGCGTGGCCGCCGGCTTCTATAACCAGAAACTCGAAGCCGGGAATAACGACTCCGACTACAAGCTCAACACTTACCTGGGCACCGCATTCGCCCAGTACCAACAAAATCGCGTATGGGCTGACATGGYGTTGACAGCCGGGCATCTGGATTACGACAGCCTCAAGCGTAAATTCCAGTTGGGCGCCAACGAACGCAGCGAAAAAGGCGATACCAGTGGCTACGTCGAAGCCGCTAGCGCTCGCATCGGCTACGACATCGCACAGCAAGCCAGCAGCCCTTGGCACTTGTCGCCGTTTGTCAGCGCCGATTTCTCCAAGGTAAAAGTCGATGGCTACTCGGAGCAAGCCACTGATTCCACAGCGCTGACCTTTGCTGATCAGGAGAGTATTTCCCGACGCCTGGGTTTCGGTTTACAGGGCAAATACCAGATCACCCCACAAACCGAAGTATTCGGCGAAGTGGCTCACGAGCGTGAGTACAACGACGATGTTCAGGACGTGACCATCAGCCTCAACAGCCTGCCCAACAATCAGTTCACGCTGGAAGGCTACACCCCGCAAACCAACCTGAACCGGTTGAATTTGGGGGTCAGCCACAACCTCACCAAGGAGCTGGCACTGCGCGCCAGCTACAACATTCGCAAGGATGATGACTTCACCCAGCAAGGGATTAATTTAGGGGTTGCTTTGGACTTCTAAAATCTCGCGGCAATAAAAAACGCGGCGCCTTCACAGGCGCCGCGTTTTTTATGTGGTGAGCAAAATCAATGTGGGAGCGAGCCTGCTCGCGAAAGCGGTGTATCAAGCGAAGTTGATGTCGACTGACACGGCCCCTTCGCGAGCAGGCTCGCTCCCACATTGATTTTGCTCACCACATAAAAAACGCGGCGCCTGTGAAGGCGCCGCGTTTTTTATTGCCGCGAGATTTTAGAAGTCCAAAGCAACCCCTAAATTAATCCCTTGCTGGGTGAAGTCATCATCCTTGCGA
>NZ_JBFUKU010000139.1:0-14434 GCF_056400685.1 Pseudomonas sp. P5_A12
AATGTGGGAGCGGGCTTGCTCGCGAAAGCGGTGTAACAGTCGACATAAATGTTGAATGTTGAACCGCTTTCGCGAGCAAGCCCGCTCCCACATTTGCTTCGTGTTGGCTTTAGGCTTTTGCAGCCGCCAGAATCAGCGCTTTCATCTCAGACACCGCCGACTTGAAGCCAACAAACAGCGCATGCGCCACCAGCGCATGGCCGATGTTCAGTTCATTGATGCCTTTGATTGCCGCCACCGCTTCAACGTTGTGGTAATGCAACCCGTGCCCGGCATTGACGATCAGCCCTTGAGCCAGACCAAACGCCACGCCATCGGCCACACGCTTGAGCTCTTCAGCCACGTCAGTTGGCGTCTCGGCATCGGCGTAACGACCAGTGTGCAGCTCGATAGCAGGAGCGCCAACACGGCGGGACGCTTCAATTTGCCGCTCATCCGCGTCGATGAACAGCGACACTTCGCAGCCAATCTTCGACAAACGATCCACGGCGGCTTTGATCCGCGCTTCCTGCCCTGCCACGTCCAGGCCACCTTCAGTGGTCAGTTCCTGACGGGTTTCCGGGACCAGGCAAATGTGGGCCGGGCGGATGCGTTCGGCGAACACCATCATTTCTTCGGTGACACCCATTTCGAAGTTCATGCGGGTTTGCAACACGTCCTTGAGCAGCAGAACGTCGCGTTCCTGGATGTGCCGACGGTCTTCGCGCAAATGCACGGTGATGCCGTCAGCGCCCGCCTCTTCCGCGTCCAGTGCCGCCTTGACCGGATCCGGGTAACGAGTGCCCCGGGCCTGACGCAGGGTGGCAACGTGGTCGATGTTCACGCCAAGAAGAATGCGATTGCTGGTGGTCACGGAAGCGCTCCTGAATTGAAAGATTCGGCGCACAGCATACGGGGAGACTACGGCTTGCGAAACAGCTCACGACTTACCAACGGACGACCACCCAGGTGCACGGCCAATGCCTGACGCATCAGACGCTTGGCGGCGGACAGCGCGCCGGGCGCAGTCCAATCGGCATCGGCCATGGCCAACAGTTCGGTGCCATTGAACAGTCCGGGTTGCAGCAGATAGACCCGCTCCAGACCCGCATCCACTTGCAAACGGTAGAGACCGTCCGGGGCGATGGACTCGCCGTGGATGTCCGTGGTCAGAGCAAAGCCGTAACCGAGATCGTCGAGCAGGCGCCATTCGAAAGAACGCAACAACGGCTCCAGCGGACGGCCTTCGGCCAGTGCGAGCAAGGTGGCGGCGTAGTGATCGAATACGGCGGGGTGCGGGTCTTCGGCGGGCAGCAGGCGAATCAACAGCTCATTTAGGTAGAGGCCGCTGAACAGCGCCTCACCACTGAGCCAGGTTGAAACACCGGCGGCTTCCATCCGCCCAACGTTCTTCAATTCACCGCGCCCCCGGAACTCGACTTCCAGCGGCACGAACGGCCGCGCCAATGTCCCGGCCTTGCCCCGCGCACTGCGTAACACCGCCCGCAGCCGACCTTGCGGCGTGAGGAAATCCACCAACGCACTGTTTTCGCGGTAGGCGCGACTGTGAAGCACATAGGCGGGTTGGGGGGTGGGGGGTTGAGACATGCGGTTCGAATATCTCTGAAGGAAGAATACAGCCAGTGCAAACAGCGCTAACCAATGTGGGAGCGGGCTTGCTCGCGAAGGCGGCTTAACATTCAACATCTTCGTTGTATGTCACACCGCTTTCGCGAGCAAGCCCGCTCCCACATTCGATCTTTGTGCATCCAGGTTAAACGATTACAGGTCGCCGTAACCCAGCGAACGCAACGCGCGCTCGTCATCAGACCAGCCGCCTTTCACTTTGACCCAGAGGTTGAGCATGATCTTGGAGTCGAACAGCAGCTCCATGTCCTTGCGCGCCTCGGTGCCGATACGCTTGATGCGTTCGCCCTTGTCGCCAATGATGATTTTCTTCTGGCCGTCACGTTCAACGAGGATCAAGGCATGGATGTGCAGGGTTTTGCCCTGCTGCTTGAACTCTTCGATTTCCACGGTGATCTGGTACGGCAACTCGGCGCCCATCTGGCGCATGATTTTCTCGCGCACCAGTTCAGCGGCGAGGAAGCGGCTGCTGCGGTCGGTGATCTGGTCTTCCGGGAAGAAGTGATCGTTTTCCGGCAGGTAACCGGCAATCACACGTTCCAGCGCTTCGAGGTTGTGCCCGTGCTGGGCCGAGATCGGCATGATCTGCGCGTTCGGCAGCTGTTCCTGCAACCAGGTCAGGTGGGGCATCAGTTCAGCTTTGTCTTCGATGCGATCAGTCTTGTTCAGCGCCACGATCAGCGGGCCGGTCACGTACTGGACGCGCTCGAGGACCATCTGGTCTTCGTCGGTCCACTTGGTGCGGTCCACGACGAAGATCACCACGTCGACGTCTTTCAACGCCGCCGACGCAGTCTTGTTCATGTAGCGGTTCAGTGCTTTTTCGCCGCCTTTGTGCATGCCCGGGGTGTCGACGTAGATCGCCTGCACGGCGCCTTCAGTCTTGATGCCCAGCATGTTGTGGCGGGTGGTTTGCGGTTTGCGCGAGGTGATCGCCAGTTTCTGACCCAGGATGTGGTTCAGCAGCGTGGACTTGCCCACGTTGGGACGGCCGACGATGGCAACATAGCCACAGCGAGTTGCAGTTGAATCAGTCATTGCCATTCTCCACACCCAGGGCAATCAGTGCTGCGGCGGCCGCTACCTGTTCGGCAATACGACGACTCACACCCTGACCTCGGCTTTTTTCATTCAGTAAGGTGATTTCACATTCGACGAAGAACGTCCGGCAATGCGGCYCACCCTGGATATCCACCACTTCGTAACGTGGCAGCTCACAACCACGCGATTGCAGGAATTCCTGCAGGCGTGTTTTTGGATCTTTGTTGGTGTCGACCAATGTCAGGCCTTCGAACTCACCGGCCAGCCAGGCCAGCACGCGCTCGCGCGCCATATCCATGCCAGCATCGAGGTAGATCGCACCAATCAGCGCTTCCAGGGCATCGGCCAGAATCGACTCGCGACGAAAACCGCCGCTTTTCAATTCACCGGAGCCCAGGCGCAGGTAGTCGCCCAGATCAAAACCGCGGGCCAGCACGGCCAGGGTCTCGCCTTTCACCAGGCGCGCGCGCAAGCGCGACAACTGGCCTTCACGCGCCAGCGGGAAGCGATCGAACAGCGCCTCGCCAGCGACGAAGTTAAGGATGGCATCACCGAGGAATTCCAGACGTTCGTTGTTACGCCCGGCAAAGCTGCGGTGAGTCAGGGCCAGGACCATCAGTTCCTGATCCTTGAAGGTGTAGCCGAGCTGACGCTCGAGACGGCTTAAGGAGACGCTCACGGTTTACCCACGCTGAGTTCGTGGTTGGATTCCACCGCCATCGCCGAGAGTCGGCGCAGGCCTGGGACAATTAACGCTGTGTTCAAAAATAACGTCCTGAATATCATTGGCTTCATGCTAACGGTGCCGATTGTGTCGACTCCAGAAAAGCATTCGGCGCTGTGTTCAACAGCGCCGTGTGTGATTACTTGATCAGGCCAACCCGCGAAAAATTCGGCAGGTGACTGAGTTTAGGTTCCGGCCAGCTCATCCAGACTGCGAAGGCCTTGCCGACGATATTCTTGTCGGGAACCATGCCCAGCAGATCTTTGGGAATACTTGGATCATCCCAAAAGCGACTGTCGTTGGAGTTGTCGCGGTTGTCACCCATCATGAAGTAGTGCCCGGCCGGCACGGTCCACGAATGGTCCGGGGTCGCGCGATAGCGGCTCATTTCCTTGCGGATCATGTGCTCGGCAACACCGAGTTTTTCCTTATAGAGCTCAGCACTGCCCAAGGTGCCCGGCTCGGAGCCGACCAGTTGCTCGGCAATCGACTCGCCATTGACGAACAGACGCTTGTCAGCGGTATAACGAATCTTGTCACCCGGCAGGCCCACGACTCGCTTGATGTAATTGACGTTCGGATCGCTCGGGTAGCGGAACACCATCACATCGCCGCGCTGTGGATCACCCACTTCGATGACTTTCTTGTCGATCACCGGCAGGCGGATCCCGTAAGAAAACTTGTTCACCAAAATGAAGTCGCCAACATCCAGGGTCGGTTTCATCGAGCCGGAAGGAATCTGGAACGGTTCCACCAGGAACGAACGCAGGACCAGCACGATGAACAACACCGGGAAGAACGACTTGCCGTATTCGACCAGCAGCGGCTCTTTGTTCAGTTTCTCGACCACCACCACATCAGGCTGGCTGACGCTGCCCTGATAGGAGGCAATGGCAGCACGCCGGCGTGGCGCCAGGAAAACCAGATCGAGCAACGCCAACAGGCCGCAGACGAACACGGCGATGACCAGCAACAGCGGGAAATTTAGTGACATAGGACCTAACTATCCAACCTGAGCACTGCAAGGAAGGCTTCCTGTGGAATTTCCACGTTGCCGACTTGCTTCATGCGTTTTTTACCGGCCTTTTGCTTTTCCAGCAGCTTTTTCTTACGGCTGACGTCGCCACCGTAGCATTTGGCCAATACGTTCTTTCTGAGGGCCTTGACGGTTGTCCGCGCGACAATCTGCCCGCCAATGGCGGCCTGGATCGCGACGTCGAACATCTGCCGAGGAATCAGCTCCTTCATCTTCTCGGTCAACTGGCGACCTTTGTAGTGCGAGTTGTCGCGGTGAACGATCAGCGCCAGGGCATCGACCTTGTCACCGTTGATCAGCACGTCCAGTTTCACCAGGCTAGCCGATTGATAACGGTCGAAATGGTAATCCAGCGAAGCATAACCACGGCTGGTCGATTTCAGACGGTCGAAGAAGTCCAGGACCACTTCGTTCATCGGCAAATCGTAGGTCACTTGAACCTGGGAACCGAGGAACAACATGTCGTGCTGCACGCCACGTTTTTCGATGCACAGGGTAATGACGTTACCCAGGTGCTCCTGCGGCACAAGAATATTGGCCCGCACGATCGGCTCGCGCATGTCTTCGATCGAGGACACGTCCGGAAGCTTCGACGGGTTATCGACGTAGATCGTCTCACCGGTCTTGAGCAGCAGCTCGAAGATTACCGTCGGTGCCGTGGTGATCAGGTCCAGGTTGTACTCGCGCTCCAGGCGCTCCTGGATGATTTCCATGTGCAGCATGCCGAGGAACCCGCAACGGAAGCCGAAGCCCAGGGCGTCGGAGCTTTCCGGGGTGTACTGCAGGGACGAGTCATTGAGCGTGAGCTTTTGCAGGGCCTCACGGAAGTCTTCGAAGTCGTCGGAGCTGACCGGGAACAGACCGGCGTAGACCTGCGGCTGAATGCGTTTGAAACCCGGCAGCACGTCGACGTCTGGCGTCGAGCTCAAGGTCAGGGTGTCGCCCACTGGCGCACCATGGATGTCCTTGATGCTGGCAATGATGAAGCCCACTTCACCGGCCTTCAGGTCAACGGTTGGGGTGTGTTTCGGGTTGAATACACCGACGCTGTCCACCAGGTGGATCTTGCCGGTGGATTTGACCAGGATCTTGTCGCCTTTCTTCACACGACCGTGACGTACACGTACCAGGGAAACAACGCCCAGGTAGTTGTCGAACCATGAGTCGATGATCAACGCTTGCAGCGGATCTTCATAGTTGCCGGTCGGTGCAGGAATGGTGGCGACCAGGCGCTCGAGCACTTCGTCGACGCCCAGGCCGGTCTTGGCAGAGCACTCGACCGCGTCGGTGGCATCGATGCCGATGATTTTTTCGATTTCTTCTTTGACGCGGTCCGGATCGGCCTGTGGCAGGTCGATCTTGTTCAGGACCGGCATGACTTCCAGGCCCTGCTCGATCGCCGTGTAGCAGTTGGCAACCGACTGCGCTTCAACGCCCTGGCCGGCATCGACCACCAGCAACGCACCTTCACAGGCCGCCAGCGACCGGCTGACTTCGTAGGTGAAGTCAACGTGGCCCGGGGTGTCAATGAAGTTCAGCTGGTACTTGATGCCATCGCGAGCGGTGTAATAAAGGGTGACGCTGTGGGCCTTGATGGTGATCCCGCGTTCACGCTCCAGGTCCATGGAGTCCAGCACCTGGGCTTCCATTTCGCGCTCGGCAAGGCCGCCGCACATCTGGATGAATCGATCAGCCAGCGTCGACTTGCCATGGTCAATGTGGGCGATGATGGAGAAATTGCGGATATGACTCAAATCACTCACGGATCAACACTCAAAAAGGCTGCAGGCATAGCCCGCCGAAAAATAGCCGGGAATTGTACCTGATCCACGGCGCAAGCGTCACGTTTGCAGGTCAGACGGCAGGTACAAAAACGCCCCGGTCTTGCGACAGGGGCGTTTTGAGTGACCGACAAGGCCAGAAAAACCCTTGATCAGCCGGCCCGGCGCAACAGCAAGACACCGGCCAGGGCACAAAAACCGGCCGGAATAAGCACCGCAAACAGCGGCGAGAAACCGAACACCAGGCTCGAAGGCCCCAGCAAATCCTGGACGATACGGAAAGTGAAGCCCACCAGAACACCGGTGAACACCCGCTGACCGAGGGTTACGGAGCGCAAAGGACCAAAGATGAAGGAAATAGCCATCAGTACCAGCGCGGCAGTCACCAGAGGCTGCAACACCTTTACCCAAAACGCCAGCCAGTAGCGGCCATTGCTCAGGCCCTGGTCAGCGAGATAGTGGATGTAACTCCACAGACCGCTGATTGACAGCGACTCAGGCGCCATTACCACGGTGTCCAGCAACTGGGGGCTCAGGGCAATTTCCCAGCGCTCGACGGGGGTGACGACCACTTCGGTGCTCTTGTCATGGAACACCGTGGTCGTAACGTCGCTGAGTTGCCAGTGATCCTTGTCGAACTCGGCACGCTTGGCAAAGCTTGACGACAGCATGTGTCGCTCTTTGTCGAAGCGATAGCGAGTCACGCCATACAGTAGGCCATTGGGCTGCACGGAGTTGACGTGAATGAACTCGTCACCCTGGCGGTGCCAAAGGCCGTGTTTGGCGCTTTGCGCATCGCCACTGCCCTGAGCCAGCGAGCGATTGGCCTGCGCGGTGACTTCGGTGGCCGGCGCAACGTATTCGCCGATCAGCACCCCCACGACCATCAGGACCAGCATCGGCTTCATGACCGCCCAGACGATTCGACCGATCGACACGCCCGCGGCGCGCATGATGGTCAGCTCACTGTTGCTGGCCAGACTGCCGAGGCCAATCAGGCATCCGATCAGTGCCGCCATGGGCAACATGTCGTAAAGACGGCGCGGGGCCGTCAGCAAGACGTAACTGGACGCATCCAGCAGGGTATAGGTGTCGCTGACTTCGCTCATCTCATCGATGAAAGAGAACAGCGTGGCCAGGCCGAGAATGATCCCCAGCACCGCCAGGATTGCCAAAAATACGCTGCTACCGATGTAGCGATCGAGCTTAACCACGAGCCACCTCCAGTGCGCTGCGGCGACTCGCCATCTTCAAGCGCAACGGCTCCCAGTAAAGCAATCCGAGACCGACGACCAGGAAAATCCCGTGAACCCACCATAACCCCAAGGCAGGCGGAATCTTGCCCTTATCCAGGGCGCCGCGCGCCGCAATCAGGATGGTCAGGTAAGCCATATAAAGAAGAATCGCCGGCAGCAACTTGAGGAAACGGCCCTGGCGCGGGTTGACCCGCGACAACGGCACCGCCATCAGGGTCACGATGAACACCAGCAACGGCAAGGACAGACGCCATTGCAGCTCAGCGCGCAGGCGAGTGTCAGTGCTGTCGATCAAGGTACGGGTGCTCATTGCATCACGATCAGTCACTTCGTCGCTGACATCCGGTTTTGGCAGCAAGACTCCGTACTCGTCGTATTTGATCGCTCGGTAGTCGGCCTGCCCCGGATTACCGTCATATCGATAACCGTTGTCGAGAATCAGGTAGCGGTTGCCGTCCGGACGAATTTCCTGACGCCCCTTCTCTGCCACCAGCACGGAGATCCCGCGATCCTTCTGGTCGGAGTTGGTGTTTTTCTGCGAAATGAACACACCCGCCAGATTGACACGATCATCGGTCAGTTGCTCGGTATAGGTCACCCGAGTCCCGTCACGCAAGGCCTGGAAGCGACCCGGCTCCAGGGTATCGAACTCGGTGAGCGCATCCTGCTTGTTCAGCAGCAACTGGAACTGATTGGCACCTTGTGGCGCCAGGCCCAGGCTCAGCCAGGCCACGACCAGCGCAACCAGCGTGGCCGGAAACAGGGTTATGACAAACAAACGCTGTTGGCTCATGCCGGTTGCCGACAGCACGGTCATTTCACTTTCGAGGTACAGGCGACCGTACGCCAGCAGGATTCCGAGAAACAGGCCCAGTGGCAGGATCAGTTGCAGGAAACCCGGCAGACGGAAGCCCATGATCAGGAACAGCGACCCCGGATCCAGCAGGCCCGCAGCCGCCTGGGCAAGGTATTTGATGAAGCGACCGCTCATGATGATGACCAGCAGCACGGCGCTGACTGCGCTCAAGGTCAACAGGACTTCGCGGGACAGATATCGGAAGACGATCAAACCAGAGACTCCAGGGTTGTCAGGCTAAGGCGGCCAAACAAGCAAACGTATCAGACAGCCCGCGGGGCAGAGCTGCCGAAAAAGATGGCGCATTATCCTGTGATTGGGTGCACCTGTCACTGCGCATGCTCAAGCTGGCGGTCAATGCGCTGAAGATCGTACAACCGAGGGTTGTCAGGCGCACGAAGCGAGGTTCAAACTGCGGCCTTTATCGCGGGCCACGGCCTGCGTCTTTCTATCTATATAAGCAAGCGTCTGTGCGTCGCCGTTTTGCCCACGCACGTTGACCATTATTCAGGGACCCGGACATGGAACTGGTTGTAAAAAGCGTTAGCCCAGAAACGTTGAAAACCGCCACTCTGGTCGTCGCCGTCGGCGAAGGCCGCAAGCTCGGCGCCGTGGCCAAACAACTGGACGAACTGAGTGGCGGCGCCATCAGTGCAGTGCTCAAGCGCGGCGACCTCGCCGGCAAGGTTGGCCAGAGTCTGTTGCTGCATAGCTTGCCGAACCTCAAGGCTGAACGCGTTCTGCTGGTAGGTGTGGGCAAGGACGAAGAGCTCGGCGACCGTCCTTTCCGCAAAATCATTTCCGGCGTATTCAACACCCTCAAAGGCCTTGGCGGCAGCGATGCCGTTCTGGCGCTGGATGAAGTCGTGGTCAAAGGCCGCGACAGCTATGGCAAAACCCGCCTGCTGGCAGAATCCCTGGTGGACGGCGAATACACCTTCGACCAGTTCAAGAGCCAGAAAGCCGAACCTCGCGCCCTGAAGAAAATCACCCTGCTGACCATCAAGGCTGCACAGGCTGAAGTCGAGCGCGCCGTTACCCACGCCACCGCTATAGCCAACGGCATGGCCTTTACCCGCAACCTGGGCAACCTGCCGCCGAACATCTGCCACCCGACGTTCCTCGGCGAACAAGCGAAGAACCTCGGTAAAGAATTCAAAGCCCTGAAAGTCGAAGTCCTTGACGAAAAGAAGATCAAGGATCTGGGCATGGGCTCGTTCTACGCCGTAGGCCAGGGCAGCGCCCAACCGCCGCGCCTGATCGTCATGCAATACAACGGCGGCAAGAAATCCGAGAAGCCGTACGCGCTGGTCGGCAAAGGCATCACCTTTGACACTGGCGGAATCAGCCTGAAACCGGGCGCCGGCATGGATGAAATGAAGTACGACATGGGCGGCGCCGCCAGCGTTTTTGGCACCCTGCGTGCCGTGCTTGAGCTGAACCTGCCGATCAACCTGGTGTGCATCCTGGCTTGCGCCGAGAACATGCCGAGCGGCAACGCTTCGCGCCCGGGCGACATCGTCACCACCATGAGCGGCCAGACCGTGGAGATCCTCAACACCGACGCCGAAGGCCGTCTGGTGCTGTGTGATGCCCTAACCTACTCCGAGCGCTTCAAGCCGCAAGCCGTGATTGACATCGCAACCCTGACCGGCGCTTGCGTCGTAGCCCTGGGCTCCCACACTTCGGGTCTGCTGGGCAACAACGACGAACTGATCGGCCAACTGCTGAGCGCCGGCCAAACGGCTGACGACCGTGCCTGGCAATTGCCGCTGTTCGACGAATACCAGGAGCAACTGGACAGCCCGTTTGCCGACATCGCCAACATTGGCGGCCCGAAAGCCGGCACCATCACCGCCGCCTGCTTCCTGTCGCGCTTCACCAAGAACCTCAACTGGGCGCACCTGGACATCGCCGGTACCGCATGGACCAGCGGCGGCAAGGACAAGGGCGCCACTGGCCGTCCGGTTCCATTGCTGACCCAATACCTGCTGGACCGCGCAAAAGCCTGAAACCGTTGACCAGGGCCGGCGTCACTCTCGGGTGACGTCATTCCTGGCTCAGGAACCGCAATGACCAAAGTCGACTTCTATATCCTGCCCAGCGCCGATCCGTCGGCACGGCTGGATTTCGCCTGCAAGCTCACCGAAAAAGCCTGGCGCATGGGGCACCGCATCTACCTGCATTGCAGCGATGCCGCCCAGCGTGAAGATCTCGATGCCCGTTTGTGGGCCTTCAAGGGCGAAAGCTTCGTGCCTCATGGTCCTGCCGAAAGCGAACCGGATGGTCTGATCGTTCTGGGGCTTGGCGATGACTGCGGTCAGCACCAGGATTTGCTGGTCAATCTCGACCTGAAAGTCCCGGCATTCGCCAACAAGTTCGCCCGCGTGGCGGAAGTGGTGGTGGAAGATCCGACGATTCGTGCGGCTGCGCGGGAGAGTTTCCGTTTCTACCGCGAACAGGGCTATCCTCTGCAAGACCACCGTTTACAGCGACTCTGAGCATTCCAATGGACACTCCGAAACCGCAGCAAAAGTCCGCGCTCTTACTGGACGACCTCGAGTCGATCCGCCAACTGCTCGGCGATGACAACCTGCAACCACCGCTGCTGACCGACACGGTCGTTGACGGTGATCAGGAACAGATTCCCATGTTGTTAGAGGCTGTCGGCAATGTGCAGCAGCCGGTCGAACCGACTCCGCCACCCGCCCCCGCCCCGCAAACTTCGCCGGAACCCGGCAAAGGACCCGACGCCTTGCTGCATCTGGACAACGAACTGCGCGCTGCCGCGCTGTTGATCATGCAAGACGTGATCGATGACTTCGCTCCGCACATTGAAACCGAGATCAAGCGCCGGCTTGATGCGCGGATGGAACGGCTGCTCGCCGCAGCTACAAGCGGCAAGCTTTAAGCTGCAAGCAAAAGCAAAAGCCAAGCCAGCCGCACCCTTCTTGCAGCTTGTGCCTTGTAGCTTGCCGCTGCCCCCGAGGCTATACTTGCCGGCTTTTCCTGAATAAATGCCAATAGGGTCCCGCCGCGCATGGATAAGACCTACCAGCCGCACGCCATTGAAACTTCCTGGTACAACACCTGGGAGTCAGAGAATTACTTCGCCCCGCAAGGCGCGGGCGAGTCCTACACCATCATGATCCCGCCGCCGAACGTCACCGGCAGCCTGCACATGGGTCACGGTTTCAACAACGCGATCATGGACGCCCTGATCCGTTTCCGCCGCATGCAGGGTCGCAACACCCTGTGGCAGCCGGGTACCGACCACGCCGGTATCGCCACGCAAATGCTGGTGGAGCGTCAACTCGAAGCCAAAGGCCAGAGCCGCCACGACCTGGGTCGCGAGAAATTCCTTGAGAAGATCTGGGAATGGAAAGATGAATCCGGCGGCAACATCAGCCGTCAGATCCGTCGCCTCGGCTCGTCCGTAGACTGGAGCCGTGAGCGCTTCACCATGGATGACGGCCTCTCGGAATCCGTGAAAGAAGCCTTCGTGCGCCTGCACGAAGACGGCCTGATCTACCGCGGCAAGCGTCTGGTCAACTGGGACACCAAGCTGCACACGGCGATTTCCGACCTCGAAGTGGAAAACCACGACGAGAAGGGTTTCCTGTGGAACCTCAAGTACCCGCTGGCCGACGGCGTAAAAACCGCGGAAGGCATTGACTACCTGATCGTCGCGACCACTCGCCCGGAAACCATGCTCGGCGACGCCGCCGTGGCCGTTAACCCGAACGACGAACGCTACAAAGCCCTGATCGGCAAATTTGTCGAGCTGCCGCTGGTCGGCCGCCGCATCCCGATCATCGCCGACGATTACTGCGACCCTGAATTCGGCACCGGCTGCGTGAAAATCACCCCGGCCCACGATTTCAACGACTACGAAGTCGGCAAGCGCCACAACCTGCCGCTGCTGAACATCTTCGACAAGAATGCGGTCGTGCTGCCAGCCTGCCAGGTGTTCAACCTCGACGGCACGCTGAACGAAAGCATCGACGGCAAGATCCCGGCCGATTACGCCGGCCTCGAACGTTTCGAAGCCCGCAAGCAAATTGTTGCTGCATTCGACGCCGCCGGCCTGCTGGTCAGCGTCAACGATCACGCGCTGAAAGTGCCGAAAGGCGACCGCTCCGGCACGATCATCGAGCCGTGGCTGACCGACCAGTGGTACGTGTCGACCAAACCATTGGCCGAGCCTGCGATCGCTGCTGTTGAAGACGGCCGCATCCAGTTCGTGCCCAAGCAATACGAAAACATGTACTTCTCGTGGATGCGCGACATCCAGGATTGGTGCATCAGCCGTCAGCTGTGGTGGGGCCACCGGATTCCGGCCTGGTACGACGAATCAGGCAAAGTCTACGTCGGTCGCGACGAAGCCGAAGTGCGTGCCAAGAACAACCTCGGCCCGGACGTTGCGCTGCAGCAGGACAACGACGTTCTCGACACCTGGTTCAGTTCGGGCCTGTGGACCTTCTCCACGCTGGGCTGGCCTGAGCAGACCGAGTTCCTGAAGAAATTCCACTCCACCGACGTACTGGTGACTGGCTTCGACATCATTTTCTTCTGGGTTGCCCGGATGATCATGCTCACCATGCACTTGGTGAAAAACGAAGACGGCACGCCGCAGGTTCCGTTCAAGACCGTTTATGTTCACGGTCTGGTCCGCGACGGCCAGGGCCAGAAGATGTCCAAGTCCAAGGGCAACGTCCTGGACCCGCTGGACATCATCGACGGTATCGAACTGGAAGAACTGGTGCAGAAACGCACTTCCGGCCTGATGCAGCCGAAACTGGCGAAGAAGATCGAGAAGCAGACCCGCGACGAGTTCGCCGACGGCATCGCCAGCTATGGCACCGACGCCCTGCGTTTCACCTTCTGCTCGTTGGCGTCCACCGGTCGCGACATCAAGTTCGACATGGGCCGCGTCGAAGGCTATCGCAACTTCTGCAACAAGATCTGGAACGCCGCGCGTTATGTTCTGGACAAGGGCGAAGACTGTGGCCAGAACGGCGAAGCCTACGAGCTGTCCCTTGCCGATCGCTGGATCATCTCGCAGCTGCAACGCACCGAAGCCGAAGTGACCCGTCAGCTCGACCAGTTCCGTTTCGACCTGGCGGCACAAGCCTTGTACGAGTTCATCTGGAACCAGTATTGCGACTGGTACCTGGAACTGTCCAAGCCTGTGCTGTGGGACGAAAACGCGCCGGTCGAACGTCAGCGCGGCACACGCCGTACGCTGGTTCGCGTACTGGAAGTGGCGTTGCGTCTGGCGCACCCGTTCATGCCGTTCATCACCGAGGAAATCTGGCAGCGCATCGCGCCGCTGGCCGGTATCGAAGGCAAGACGATCATGCTGCAACCTTGGCCAGTGGCCAATGAAGCGCGCATCGATCAGGGTGCCGAAGACGACATCGAATGGCTCAAGGGCCTGATGCTCGGCACGCGTAACATCCGTGGCGAAATGAACATCGGTCCGGGCAAGCCGCTGAACCTGTTCCTGAAAAACGTCAGCGCCGAAGACCAGCGTCGTCTCACCGAGAACGAACCTCTGCTGAAGAAGCTGGCTCGCCTCGAATCGATCACTGTATTGGCTGCCGGCGAAGAAGCACCGCTGTCCGCCACCGCACTGGTTGGCGAGATGGAAGTGCTGGTGCCGATGGCCGGCCTGATCGACAAGGACGCCGAGCTGGCGCGCCTGGACAAGGAAATCCTGCGCTTGCAGGGTGAAGTTCAGCGCGTCGGTGGCAAGCTGTCCAACGCTGGTTTCGTGGACAAGGCTCCGGCTGAAGTCATCGAGAAGGAACGCTCCAAACTGGCTGAAGCCGAACAGGCTTTGGGCAAGCTGGCCGAGCAGCATGCGCGGATTGCCAGCCTGTAACGGCGAACCGCAATGAAAAAGGGAGGCCCGCAACGGCCTAATGCCAGTCAGTTAAGCTGACTGGCATTTTTCTTTCTGATCGGATACTTCGGGGATTTGAGCCTGATAGCCCGGGGGTAGATGCGCTCCTCTCGCCGATGAGGCAGGACGTAATGCATGGCTGAAGCATGCAGCTCAGCCAGGTATTTGGGGATGTTCCCGGAACGGTCGGCGGAGACGCTATTGAT
>NZ_JBFUKU010000140.1:0-14243 GCF_056400685.1 Pseudomonas sp. P5_A12
AAACAGTCGTTTGCGGCTTGTTCAGCCACGGTCAGGAACTTGTCCCGGTGTTCCGGGATGCCTTTGAGTACACGGGTTACGCAGGTGCCGCAGACGCCTTGCTCGCAGGATGACTCGATCGCTATGCCAGCCTCGTCCAACACTTCGAACACGGTGCGATCGGCAGGAATCTGAAAAACCTGGCCAGTGCTTGCCAGCTCAACTTCGAAGGGCGAATTGGTGCTTTGATCGATAGGGTCTGCGGCGAAAAACTCTTTATGTACTCGGTCCTGCGACCAGCCAGCGTTCTGCGCAGCATCGAGGATGTAGTTCATGAAACCGGCCGGCCCGCAAACATAGAGATGGGTGCCAACGTCTGGGGTTGCCAGCAAGGCAGACGCATCCAGCTTCTGTATTTGAGCGCCACTGTCGTCATGAAACTTTATGCGACCGGCGAATGGGGTTTGCGCAAGCATTGCAACGAACGCCGCGCGTTCGCTTGATCGAAAGCAGTAGTGCAACTCGAAGTCGGCCCCTTGATGTGAAAGCTCATAGGCCATGGCCAGCATGGGCGTGATACCGATACCACCGCCAAACAGCAGATGTCGGTTGGCTGAGCGATCAAGCGGGAAAAGGTTGCGCGGAGTGCTGATGGTCAGCGTTTGTCCTGACCGAATCTGCTCGTGCATAGCCTTGGAGCCGCCACGGGAACTCGGGTCCTTGAGCACGCTGATAAGGTAGCGATGGCGCTCCTTGGGATCGTTGCACAAGGAGTATTGCCGAGTGAGGCCCTCGGCGATGTGGATGTCGATGTGGGCACCGGCTTCGAACGCCGGTAGTGCGCTGCCGTCTGCCGCACATAATTCGAAACTGCAGATGCCTTCGGCTTCGTCTGCTTTGCGGGTGACGTTGACTTGAAGCATGACTTATCCCTCCACATTGAAGTGGCTGCTGAAAAAAAAGCATGAGTGAGAGCGTTAGCTGGGGATGGTCAGCCGGTCGCTGGCACGTGGGGGACGATCATTTGCTTGAGCAAGACGAAGGGGCTGAAATTGAAAAAGTTCATGATCAAAACCCGATAATTATTTTTATGTGGTAGGGCGACGGCCTATCATGCAGGTCATCGCCCGTGACGTTCGGTAGAGAAATCCTCCGATTATTTAGTTGCGGTGTCAACTAATATTCAACGACCCGCCGATCCAAGGTGTTCGCTCAATGTCCGCAGAATCCCAACTGAATCTGACTCGTTACGTCCCGGCCCTCCTGAATTTCCTGTCCAATAAGCTCTCTGCCGGAGCCTCACAGTGCTATCGCAAGCATTTCGGCATAGGTGTGGTCGAGTGGCGAATGCTCTCGATGCTCGCCGTGGAAAATGACATCACCGCCAATCGAATTTGTCAGACGATCGGGCTCGACAAGAGTGCGGTCAGCCGTTCATTGCAGACGCTGGAAGCGGCAGGGCACATTTGCAGCCAGGTTGATTCAAAGGACGCGCGGCGCTACACCGTCAGCCTGACTGACAGCGGAAAAGCGCTGCATGGTCGAGTGCTGAAGGTTGCACTGGAACGAGAGCGACGCCTGCTCAGCGGGCTCTCAGCCAAGGAAGTGGACACCCTTATCGAGTTGTTGGGCCGCATGCATGCCCAGGTCTCCAACGTGAACGATTACGATCCGGTAGACGCTTGACCCCAGGCCTGAATACCTGAACTGGTGTCGCTTGTGATCGCTCGCCTACGTTCCAGATATCGCGATTAACGATAGGTCGCATCCCGACAAGCGATTAGTCATCGTCCCTGTCTCACGGCACCCTGTTCCCGTTGCTCATACTTCCAGTCTGCAATGGATACTGCATGCGTTATCGACGTCTCGACCTGAACCTGCTGGTGGCCCTGGATGCCTTGTTGAGCGAATGCAGCGTCAGCAGGGCCGCCGAGCGATTGTGCCTGGGCCAGTCGGCAACCAGTTCGGCGCTCGGGCGTTTGCGTGAGCATTTCAATGACCCGTTGCTGGTTCAGGTAGGACGGCGTCTGGAACCCACGGCATTGGGTTTGGAGTTGCTGCCCAAAGTGCGTCAAGCGCTGGCACTGACGCGGGAAATTGTCGATGCGCCGGTCAATTTTGAACCGGCCCATTGCACTCGGCACTTCACGTTGGTGGCTTCTGACTACGTGGCTGGCGTGCTGCTGCCGGCGGTCAGTCGTGAATTGGCTCGTGTCGCGCCTGGCGTGCGCTTGAGCCTGCGGGACTTGCCTGTACCGCGTGACGGTGATGTGGTCAGCGAAGCGCTCGATTATCGTCGCAGTGATTGCGTGATTGTGCCGCAGCGCAGGGTGAACCCGGCTTACCCTCACATACCACTCATGAGTGATCAGCTGTGTTGCATCGTCTGTGCTCAGCAGCCACAGTTCAGCGACGGTTTGAGCCTGGCCCATTATTGCGACGCGGAGCACGTGGTCCGCGAGTTTGCCGATGGCCGAAATCTGGCAATGGATGCCGTGCACCTGCATGAGCTGGGTGTTGAACGGCGAGTGGCGGTGGCCCTTGAAAGCTTCGTACTGATGCCCGAATTTATCGTCGGTACCGCACGGATCGCCACCGTATTTCGCCGACAGGCGCAGCGTTTCACTCAGCATTATCCGCTGCGAATCTATCCAAYACCGCTGGCTTTTCCCGAGGCTGTCCAGGTGCTGCAATGGCATCCCTATCAAGACCATGACCCAGCCATGCTGTGGTTTCGCGGCCTCTTGCTGGAACAGGCCGCGTTGCTTGATCAGCAGGGCAGCTGATCACCGTTATCCGCCACCAGCCCAACCTGGTCGATAGCCTGTAAAGCGCATCGTTCGTCATTGTCCGAAGTGTCGCCGCTGATGCCAATGGCTCCGAGCACCAGCCCCTCGGCATTGCGAATCAACACTCCGCCGGCGACGGGAATAACCTCGCCGCCAGTCAGGCTGTTTATGGCGTCGAAAAACGCTGGCATCGCTTGAGCGCGTCGGGCCAGTTCTCGCCCACCAAAGCCCATTCCCAGGCAGCCACGGGCCTTGCCGGTGGCGATTTGTGGTCGAAGAAAACTGGCGAGCTCATCGCGCAAGACGGCCAGCGGATGACCGGCGGCATCCAACACGGCGACGGCCAAGGGCTTAATCCCCGTTTCACGGGCGATGCGGATAGCGCTGCTGGCGATGTGGGTGGCGGTCAATAAGTCGAGTTGCTGCATGGCGCTGGTCCTCATTGAGCCCACTTGCCCAATTGGGTAACACGGTCGCGGGTGTAAAGGTCTGTCCATTTCAGCGAGTTGAAATCAGACACCTGTTTTGGGTTGTAGGGGCTGCGCTCCATGCGCACGGGCTGGCCGGCCTTGTACACGGCTTTAAGGCGCGAGCGGTCTTGCAGAATGCGGATGTCGTGCAGCGGTGAACCGTCGAGTAACAGGAAGTCCGCTTGCTTGCCCACTTCGAGGGAGCCGAGGGTCTCGCCACGCGGCATGCAGCGCGCGCCGACTGCCGTGGCGGCATACAACGCTTCTGCGGGTGTGAAGCCCAGACGGGTGACCAACAGTTCCAACTCACGAGCATGCCACTCGCCGTAAGGCGTTACCGCAAAACCGCTGTCGCTGCCACAAGCGAAAGGCACGCCTGCGGCCTTGGCACGTTTGAGCACGGCCGAACCCACTTCCAGGGTACGTGCGCAATAGCCGGCGTAGCCGGTGCTGATGGCTGGATCGTGGGGTTGGCAGAAGTCCACGGTGTTTTGAGGGAACGTCATGGTCGGCGCGAGGATGGTGCCGGCTTCAAGCAAGGCTTCAATGCACGCATCGTCCATATAAAAGGCATGGAACACCAGATCAACACCTGCGCGGGCGGCGTACATCACCGCTTCGCGGCCATAGGCGTGGGTCGCGACTTTACAGCCCAGGCGATGCGCCTCTTCAACCATTTCATAGGTTTCTTCAGCGGTGAAGGCGGCGATGATTTCGCCATTCGGGCGACGGTGGGTGCCGTCCATGGCGATCTTGATCAGGTCGACACCATCCTTGGCCTGTTTGCGGATTTCCGCCAATGCTTCGCTGCGGCTGGTGACCAGGCGCGCGGTAAAATATTCCGGAGCACCCACGCGGCTCGGGAACCAGTCATTGAGGCTCTGCCGATTGGTAATGACCCGGCTGCTGGCGGCAATGCGCGGGCCCTCGAACAAACCGGCGGCGATTGCATTGCGCACAGCGATACTGAGCTGGCCGCTATCGCCTGGGCAAACCATGCTGGTCACACCAGCGGCCAGCACATGTTGGGCGAAGAACATGCCACGCAGCGCGCGGAACTCGTCACTGGTCCAGATATCAATGTCTTCTTCGCTCTGTGCGTTGCCGAAGGCCAGATGGGTGTGCACATCCACCAGACCCGGCATGACAAAATTGTCGCCGGCGTCCAGAACGGTGTCTCCCGGCTGCGGTTGTGGCGCCAAGGCCGTTGGGCCGACATACGACAGCAGACCGTTTTCCACGACCAGGGTTTGCTGTTGACGGGTTTCCAGGCCAGTACCGTCAAACAAGGTCTGGCATTTCAGGTGCAGGGCGTTCATGGCGTTTTCACTTTGCTGATTGTTGTGCAAAACGAGGCTAGGGCGCGGCCATGATCACCACCAGCAACTTGCATCAATGCGCGCGTATTGATGGCATCAATAGCTGCGGTACGTCAGCAGCACCGGGGCTTTTGCAGCGATGAGTGATCTCAAGGGGCGAGTATCGCGAGTCACGATGGCTGGCATCGCGATCGGCGATTTTTTATCAGCCAAGTCGGGCGTCTATGGTGCGCGCTCGTTATCCACAGAGAGCCATTCATATGACCACCGCCACTGTAAAAACCCAACTCCTGGCACTTGAGCAAGAACGCCGCCGGGCCCTGGTTGAAGAAGATTATTCGCGCGTCGCCGAACTGTTCGCCGATGACCTTGTGTATGTGCACACCACAGGATTGGTGCAAGACAAGGCGGACTATCTGGAATACGCAAAAAGCGCCGTGCAGTATCTGGACATTGAACGTGGCGAATTGCTGATTCGCTTCTACGGCGACCATCTGGCGGTCATGACCGGTACGCAGTGCAACACCTTGCGTAAACGGGGCGGTGACCAGTCGATTCGCGGTGAAGGCTTTGCCACGCAAGTCTGGTCGCTCGGTGCCGAAGGCTGGCAGATCAGCTCGTTCCACGGCACACGTGCGCCAAACTGAATCCGTTTGCCCGTCAACGAAAAACGCCGGAAACCCTAGGGTTATCCGGCGTTTTTTTAGGCTTCGCGAAGCTTGTCAGGCAGTGTGGCCACCCAGCGTTTCGGCAATCCAGTCAGCGATGTAGTGACCCGCATTGATGCTGTTATCGAAGCTGGAATGCTGCACACCACCTTCGCGTTCGGTGAAGATCTTCAGCTCGCGTTTAGGGCTGTTGACCAGTTGCTCGTAAGTACGTTGTGCCCACTTCAGTGGTATCTGTGAGTCCTTCTCGCCATGGGTCACCAGGAACGGCACTTTTATGCGATCGAGTACGCCATCCAGATGCACGTTTTCGGCGATGGCCATGAACTCATCCATGTCTTTTGCACCCCACACCCAGCACACGTGCGCCCAATAGTGCGGCACAGGGAAGCTGCCTTCTTTTTCCAGGCGACGTTTTTGCACATCGCGCCAGTCATGGTTTGCGCCCCACACCACACCGCAGGCAAACCGTGGTTCAAACGCCACCGCACGTGGGCAGTAATAGCCGCCGAGAGAGACGCCTTCCAGGCCAATACGTTTGGCATCCACGTCGCTTCGGGTTTCCAGCCAGTCGACCACGCGGCTGGCCCAATGCTCGCTGTCGAAACGGGCAATCAGGTTATGCAGGCGCAGGGCTTCACCTGTGCCGGGCTGGTCGATGATCAACGATGAGATACCGCGTTTTGCCAACCAGGCAGGCAGGCCGACGCGGTATTTCATTTCTTTGGTCGAATCCAGTCCATTGACCTGCACCAGGATCGGAGCCGGACCGGTCACACCCTCGGCACGCACCAGCAGGCCGGAAATATGTTTACCCTCGTAGGGGATTTCAACGCGCTCACAGTTCTCGCGCGACAATTCGATGCCGCGTTTGAAGGTCTGTAAAAAGCGCTGGTACAGCTCAGTTCGGCCCGGTGCGCCGTGGGCCTGCAGACGTTCGCAGGTGAGGTAATAAGTGGCGGCGCGGTTGTACTTTTCGCCTGCGGACAGCAGCCGGCCATTACCTTCGTCTTCCTCAGCCAGGCCACAGAGTTTGTCGGCCATCTTCGCCCAGGTTTCGCGGAACGCCTTGGTTCCAGCAGCGTCAGGCTGCTGGGCGGCTTCCTGCAACGGCGCGCACATCTCTTCGATTTCGCCTATTCGGGCGCCCATCTCGATGGCCAGGTCGACAGAAAGATTCCACACATAATTGGTTGGAAAGTAGCGGAACATGATTGTTGTTGTCCTTGTGGTTGCCTTGACGTTCACAAGGCACGTTAAGGACGCGCCGACTAATGCGCCAATCGTGACTCTGGATGGGAGGTATCGCGACGGGCGATAGGAGGATTCTTCAAGTGCTGGATAAATTCGCTGATGCGTTCACGCAGCCAGCGGTGCATCGGGTCGCCCTCGACGCTGCGGTGCCAGAGCATGACCTCGCGCATGACAGGGATCTTCACCGGTGGATTGAGGATGCGCAGCGGCAGGTGCTCGGCGTACAACAGCGCCAGGCGCTGGTGCATTGTGGCAATGCGCTGGGTGCCGACGACCAGTTGCGGCAGGGTGTTGAAGTCGTTGGTGATGACCTCGATACGGCGGTTGAAACCATACTGGTTCATGAACCACTCTTCGATGCTCAAGTGCCGACTGCGACCAAAACCGACGGAAACATGGCCCATGTCCATGTACTGTTCCAGGGTCAGACTGTCGCCGACCTGGGTATTGCCGTCCCACACCACGCAGACGTGTTCCTCTTCAAACAGCAGCTTGTGAGGGTGGCCGTCGATAATGTAGCGCTCAGGTACGATCATCAGATCRACCTCACCGCGAATCAGCAACTCACCGGAATTGTCGCCAGGGCCGAGCATCTCGAAGGTGATGTTGGGCGCTTCCTGATGGATCTTCTGAATCACCTGGGCAAACAGCACGCTGATCAGGTAATCCGAGGTCACCAGGCGGAAGTGCCGTTTGCTGGTGGTGGGGTCGAACACCGGCTTGGCGGTGATCGACGACTTGATCGTCAGCAGCACTTCACGGATCGGCGTGGCGAGCTCCCTGGCATAGGGGGTGGGTTGCATTTTTCGGCCGACCTGCACCAGCAGTTCGTCTTCGAAATAGGTTCGCAGGCGTCCCAACACGCCGCTGGTGGCGGACTGCGTCATGTGCAGGCGTTCGGCGGCGCGGGTAATGTTCTGTTCTTCGAGCAGCACATCGAGTGCGACCAACAGGTTCAAATCCAGGTGGTTGAAACGCATCAGGCAGGTCCGCTTTTGTATTTATTTTCGCGATACATTCGGATGAATACATCACCGCGTCAAGCCTCCCGCTATTTCTTTTCCTCTCCCAAAAAACGCGTCGCCCGAGGTTTTGAGGTATCGCGTTTTCTAATAGGTCACATCCCGACACACGATTAGTCAGCTGCCAAACCGCCCGGCAATCTTCG
Organism: Pseudomonas sp. P5_A12; assembly: GCF_056400685.1. NCBI lineage: Bacteria > Pseudomonadati > Pseudomonadota > Gammaproteobacteria > Pseudomonadales > Pseudomonadaceae > Pseudomonas > Pseudomonas sp. P5_A12. Next base: position 7,648 of record NZ_JBFUKU010000140.1, read on the forward strand.
CAGCAGTCGGCGCCCTTGCCGACACCACCACCGGACACCCCGCGTTGCTGATGGGCTATCGAGCCTGAGGCAACCGCGTCCGGATACTAATTTCAATGGAGTGGTAGCCATGAACATCCTTGGCCTTGATGCCCTGATCTTTGGCGTCGATGACATCCAAGCCTGTACCGATTGCCTGCGTGATTACGGCCTTGCCCCAGTCGCTGTCGACAGCAACGGCGGGCGCTTTGAAGCATTGGACGGCACCGCCGTGATCATTCGGCGGGCGGACGATCCGGATTTGCCAGCGGCCATTGGTCCGGCACCGTCGATTCGCGAAACCGTTTACGGCGTCGCCAACGCGGCTGACCTCGATGCTATCGAGGATGAATTGGCGCGAGATCGTCAGGTCAGCCGTGATGACAACGGCGTGCTGCACAGTGTCGACGACATGGGGTTTGCAATCGCCTTTCAGGTCACTGTTCGCAAGTCCTATAACGCTCCGGACGACCTGACCAACGCTGCCGGCCATGCGCCCCAGCGTCCACTTAACCAGCCGGGCATCACTCTCGAAATGAATGCCACGCCGCGAACCTTGTCGCACGTGGTGTATTTCGTCCCCGATGCAGCCAAGGCCGAGGCGTTCTACGCCGAGCGTCTGGGTTTCAGAACCACAGACACTTTTATCGGCGCCGGCCCATTCATGCGCCCGGCGGGTTCCGATGATCACCATTGCCTGTTCATGATCCAGACCCCACCGCACATGAAGGGTTGCGAACACTTCACCTTCCACATGGGCAGCGGCACCGAAGTGCTGTTGGCCGGTACGCGCTTCGAGCAAAAAGGCTGGACCAGTTTCTGGGGCCCTGGCCGTCACCTCTTTGGCTCCAACTGGTTCTGGTATTTCAACAGTCCGCTGGGCTGCCACATCGAATACGACGCCGACATGGACAAGCACGATGACGCCTGGGAGGCCCGCCGTGCACCACTGTCGGCGGATAACTCGCAGCTGTTCCTGTTCAATTCGAAAGAAAAATGGGCACCGGGCGGCCCGCCACCCAAGCACGGCTGAGTGCGGGTGTTGACCATGACCCACAGCGATTTTTTCCTGTGCCGGATGGACGAGCTGGCAGAAGGGCAGGCGCGCGGTTTCGATCCGTTGCAGCGCGGCAAGGACAGTGTTTTTGCCTTGGTGCACCAAGGGCAGGTGCGGATTTATCGCAACAGCTGCCCGCATCTGGACGTGCGCCTGGAGTACCGAAAGGACCGGTTTTTGTCGGCTGACGGGCAGTTGATCGTCTGTTACGCCCACGGTGCGCAGTTTCTCCCGAGCACTGGCGAATGTGTCTACGGCCCGTGTCTGGGCCAGAGGCTGGACGCGTTGCCATGGCGTTTGGAGGAGGGCTGGCTGGTGCTGGAAATGCGTGGGTCTAGCGCGTTGTCGGGGCTGGTTGAGGTATCGCGTTTGGCGATACATCGCATCCCTACTCGCGATTAGTCAAATCCCTGCTTTGACGGGAAGCTGGACCTAACGACGTAGCGCCCGGCGCTGCATCGAATCACAAGAATAAAAGTGAGTAAGCCATGAGTGCAGTGAACAAAGTTCTGATCGTGGGCGGTGGTATTGGTGGCTTGTGTGCGGCCATCGCACTGCGGCGCAAAGGCATTGAAGTCGATTTGATCGAGCTCAAGTCAGAGTGGACAGTTTACGGTGTCGGCATCATTCAGCAGAGCAACGTGGTCCGCGAGATGGCCAAGCTGGGCGTGCTCGATGGATATCTCGATGCCGCGTATGCCTTTGAAGACGTTGCCATCTATGGCCCGGCCGGTCAGCAACTGGCGCGCATCCCGGGGCAGCGTCTGGCAGGGCCTGGCTATCCGGCGAACGTTGGCATCTCCCGTTTGGCGCTGCATAAAGTGCTCAGCGAAACCGCCCTCGAACTGGGCGCCAAAGTACGCCTTGGACTCAGTGTCGAATCCCTGAATGACCTGGGCGACTGCGTTGAGGTGTTGTTCACCGATGGCAGCAGCGGTGGTTACGACCTGGTGGTGGGTGCCGACGGTTTGTTCTCCAAAGTTCGCAACTTGCTGTTTGGCGACACTTACACACCAAGGTTCACTGGCCAGGCGGTGTGGCGCTACAACTTCCCGCGCGATCCGCACATTGATCACCTCGCTAACTACCAAAGCGCCGAGGGCAATGCCGGGCTGGTGCCGTTGGCCGGCGACCTGATGTACATGTTCCTCACCTCCCATGAACCCACCAATCCCTGGATGGACCCTGCGTCCCTGGCCGAGCAAATGCGTCAGCGCTTGCAAGGGTTTACCGGCCTGATCGGCGAACTGCGTGAACAAATCACCGACAGCAGTCAGGTGGTTTACAAGCCGATGGAAGTGGTTTTTGTCGACGAACCTTGGTATCGCGGCCGCGTTCTGTTGATCGGTGATGCTGCCCATGCCACCACGCCGCACCTTGGCCAGGGGGCCGGCATGGCGATTGAAGATGCCATCGTGCTCAGTGAGGAATTGATCCGTGAAGGCAATATTGAGCAACAGCTCAAGTGCTTCATGGAACGTCGTTTCGAGCGCTGCAAATTCATCAGCGAAAGCTCGGTGCTGGCCGGCGACAAAGAGATGCAGCACGACCGCGACTTCGACCGCATTGGCTTGGTCAAGCAGATGCTCGCACGCACGGCCGAGCCTATCTGACCCAACGCATCCACAGCAGTTACCACTATAAAAACAAGAGGTTAACGCGATGGTTAGCTCCACGACTGCGACGCTTGCGCGTCGCCCGGTCCGCATGTTTGCACCCTTTGGTTTCAGTTTGGCTGCGGCGTTGGTGCTGTGCAGCCAGGCTGCCCATGCCTTTCAAGTGGATACCGGCAATCCGGATTTCAGCCTGCGTTGGGATAACACGGTCAAGTACAGCGCCGCATGGCGCCTCCAGGATCCCAGCAGCAAATTGACTGAAGGGCAGGTGTCACTCAACCAGGACGACGGTGATCGGGCGTTCAAGAAGGGCCTGATCTCCAACCGCACGGACATCCTTTCCGAACTGGATATGTCCTTCAAAAACGTCGGCGCGCGCCTCAGTGGTGCGACTTGGTACGACACCGAATACCAGCAGGACAACGACAACACTGACCCGGCGCGCGCGAACGCGCGTTCGGTAGCCTATGACGAATTCACCGATGACACCCGCCACTTGCACGGCGGTGACGGCGAATTGCTTGATGCGTTCGTGTACTGGAACGGCGAGCTAGGCGATCACGCCACGTCATTGCGCGCCGGGCGCCACGGGTTGGTCTGGGGCGAGAGCCTGTTCTTCGGTGCCAACGGCATTGCCGGTGGCATGGGGCCAGTGGACGTGGTCAAAGCGCAGTCCGTCCCCAACACCCAGTTCAAGGAAATCACCCGACCGGTCAATCAGCTGTCAGGGACTTTTCAACTGACCGACGCCGTGTCGCTCGGCGCCTTTTACCAACTGGAATGGGAACAGACGCGCCTGCCGGGCGCCGGTAGTTATTTCTCCACCAGCGACACCATCGGCGAAGGCAACGAACGCTTGATCGTGGGCGCGCCATTTCCAGCGTTCCTCGGTGGCAATCCCAGCAGCCCGGCGGCCTTCTTCCATGGCAATGACAAGGAAGCAAAAAGTTCGGGGCAGGGCGGCTTGCAGTTGAAATACAACGCGGAGACGGTCGAATACGGCCTTTACGCGATCCAGTACCACGACAAAACCCCCAAGTTGTACCTCAAGCCTTCTACAGGTGTGCCGAACTTCAGTACCGGGCAAATCGGTGAGTACTACTGGGTGTACCCGGAAGACATCCAGGCCCTGGGCGCCAGTTTTTCCACCACCGTCGAGGAATACAGCTTCGCCGGTGAAGCCTCGATGCGCTGGAACATGCCGCTGGTTTCCAACGGTCAAACCGTCCTGCCTGGCGTTGAAGCCAATAACGATAGCGACCCGCTATACGCCATCGGCCGTACTGCCCACGTCAACCTCAACGTACTGGCTTCCTTCGGGCCGAACTTCATTGCCAAGGAGTCGGGACTCGTCGGTGAGATGGCCTGGAACCGGTTGCTGAATGTCACTAAAAACCGCGCCGCCCTGGACCCGAATGTCACCGATGACGGTCTCGGTTTCAAGGTGGTTTACACCCCGACCTACCGCCAGTTTTTCTCCGGCATCGATATCAGCGTTCCGGTCGGCATCAGCTACTTCCCGCTGGGCAAATCCGCTGTGATCAGCGCGTTCGGCCCGGACAACGGCGGCGACATGAACATCGGCGTTACCGCCACCTACCTGGACCGCGTTACCGCAGGCCTGACCTACACGCATTACTACGGCGCCGAGGACACCAACCTCAACGGGGCCAACCAATTCAACATGAAGCAATCGCTGAAAGACCGGGACTACTTGTCTTTCTCCGTCAAGACCACGTTTTAAGAGGACTTGCGCATGACCAACCCTAAAAAGACCGGAGCCTTCAAGCTCAAAGCCCTTTGCTTCGCACTGCTGGGCAGCCTGGCCATCGGCAGCCAAGTGACCGTGGCGGCGACGGCTGAAGACGCGGCGAAATTATCAAAAAGCCTGACGCCTTTTGGTGCCGAGCGTGCTGGCAACGCTGATGGGTCAATTCCCGCTTGGGACGGTGGCTACACCAAAGTCGATCCTTCATACAAGGAAGGCGGTAAACGTTCCGATCCGTTCGCCGCGGACAAACCGCTGTTCAGCATCACCTCGAAAAACCTCGCGCAATACGCCGGCAAACTCACCGACGGCACCAAGGAAATGTTCAAGCGTTTCCCCGACACCTACCGCATTGATGTTTACCCGACCCGGCGCACTGCCGCCGCGCCGCAGTGGGTGTATGACAACACCCTGAAAAACGCCACCCGCGCCAAACTGGTGGACAGCAGTGCTGGTCCCGTACCGCAAGGCGCGTTTGGCGGCATCCCGTTTCCGGTGCCAAGCAATGGCGCCGAAGCCATGTGGAACCACGTGCTGAACTGGCGCGGCACTTCAGTGGCGATGCATTTTCGTCATTACCTGATGACCGCTGATGGCAAGCAGGTGATGACCACCGACGGCAAGGCCATCCAGGAGATGCCGTATTACTACCAGGACGGGTCGCCGGAATCGTTTGCCGGTGACTACTGGCTATTCCGTCTGCTCAACGTCGGGCCACCGTTGCGCGCCGGCGAGCAAATCCTGGGCCGCACCAACATCAATGGCGACCTGTCCCAGGCGCACGTTTATCTGACCGGTCAACGCCGGGTGCGCAAGCTGCCGAATGCCTGCTGCGATACACCGACACCCGCCACTGCCGGAGTGATGTCGTTCGACGAATTGAGCGTATTCCAGGGCCGCATGGACCGCTTCAACTGGAAACTGGTGGGCAAGCAGGAGATGTACATCCCCTACAACACCAACAAGGTGCAAACCGCCAGCAAACCTGAGGACTTGTTCCTCGCACACCACATGAACCCGGATTACGTGCGTTGGGAATTGCATCGGGTCTGGGTCGTAGAGGCGGACTTGGCGCCCGGTAAACGTCACCAGTTGCCGAAGGGCCGCTACTACCTCGATGAAGACACCTGGCAAGCCATGCTGGGCGACCGCTGGGATGCCAACGGCCAACTGGCCAAGACCTTGTGGTCGTTGCCGGCAGTCCTGCCGGACTTGCCAGCACAAGCGCAATTGTCTTCGGGCTTTTATGACCTGACCTCCGGCGCCTGGTTTATCCAGAACGTCTACACCGGTTTGCCAGAGCAGTACGGCATGGTGGATCGCTACAAGGCTTCGGAGTTTTCGCCTGCAGCGATGGCGGGTGCCGGGGTTCGTTGAGTCACACCGGATCGCGGTTTGCGGAGCGCGTTCCGGTTTTTAACGGTTTTTCGAGGTCGGTAATGAACAGAATCTGTCAGGTGGTTAGTCGGCTGATGTGGCTTATGGCGTTGCCTCTGGCGATGCCGTTGAGCCTTGCGCATGCCGCGGCGGTGGGCGAGGTACTGAACACCCCGGCGATGCTGGTGCCGCAAGCGACATCCGCGGTGCTGCTGGATCTGGCCCGGGCGGGTTCACGCCTGGTGGCGGTGGGGGAGCGCGGCATCGTGCTGCTCTCCGATGACAACGGCGCAAGCTGGCGCCAAGTCGCCGTGCCGGTTTCGGTCAGCCTTACGGCGGTGCAGTTCGTCGATGCCAACACGGGCTGGGCCGTGGGGCATGGCGGTGTCGTCTTGGCCTCCCGCGACGGGGGCGAACACTGGGTCGTGCAACTGGATGGCCCGCGTGCGGCGCAACTTGAGCTGGCGGCCGCCAGCGCGCAACTGCCTTCTGCCAACGATCAGGATGCAGCCGCCGCACGTGTGCAAACGGCTGAACGTTMTGTCAGCGAAGGCGCCGACAAGCCGTTTCTTGCCTTGCAGTTCGTGGATGACCAACACGGCGTGATTGTCGGGGCGTACGGTTTGGCATTTCACACCGACGATGGCGGCTCCACCTGGCAATCGATCATGGGGCAAATCGACAACCCGATGGGCGCGCACTTATCCGCTATCGCTCAACAGGGAGAACACTGGTTTTTGGTCGGAGAGCAGGGTTATCT
>NZ_JBFUKU010000141.1:0-14227 GCF_056400685.1 Pseudomonas sp. P5_A12
GTCCCGATGGTTGTCGAGCAATCTGCTGTCCCGATGGTTGTCGAGCAATCTGCTCGTGGCGAGCGCGCCTATGACATCTACTCGCGCCTACTCAAGGAGCGAGTGATCTTTCTGGTTGGTCCGGTAGAGGACTACATGGCCAACCTGATCTGTGCGCAACTGCTGTTCCTTGAAGCGGAAAACCCGGACAAGGACATCCATCTCTATATCAACTCCCCGGGCGGTTCGGTGACGGCGGGTATGTCGATCTATGACACCATGCAGTTCATCAAACCAAACGTGTCGACCACCTGTATCGGTCAAGCGTGCAGCATGGGTGCGTTTCTTCTGACGGCCGGTGCCCAAGGCAAGCGTTACTGCCTGCCGAACTCGCGTGTGATGATTCACCAGCCACTGGGCGGTTTCCAGGGCCAGGCATCGGATATCGAAATCCATGCCAAGGAAATCCTCTTCATTCGTGAGCGTCTCAACACGCTGATGGCCAAGCATAGCGGGCGTACTCTTGAAGAAATCGAGCGCGATACCAATCGCGACAACTTCATGAGTGCAGAAGCTGCGCGTGATTACGGGTTGATCGATGAAGTGATCACCCAGCGCCCGGCTTAAAAATAAGCAGCTCAAAATAGGGTTGGTCGGCTGGTCTGATCACCGGCGGGCTTGAAAAAGCCCGCAATAGCCTTCATCTTGTGTTGCAAGCCTATCGGATTTGGATCGAACGAATGACTGACACCCGCAACGGCGAGGACAACGGCAAGCTGCTCTATTGCTCCTTCTGTGGCAAAAGCCAGCATGAAGTGCGTAAATTGATTGCCGGCCCCTCGGTCTTTATCTGCGACGAGTGCGTCGACCTGTGCAATGACATCATCCGTGAGGAGGTGCAGGAAGCCCAGGCCGAAAGCAGCGCGCATAAATTGCCTTCGCCTAAAGAAATCAGCGGCATCCTTGATCAGTACGTGATTGGTCAGGAGCGTGCGAAAAAGGTTCTGGCAGTAGCGGTGTACAACCACTACAAGCGCCTGAACCAGCGTGACAAAAAGAATGACGACGTCGAACTCGGCAAGAGCAACATCTTGCTGATCGGCCCGACAGGCTCGGGTAAAACCCTGCTTGCCGAAACACTCGCTCGTTTGCTGAACGTTCCGTTCACCATTGCCGACGCAACCACCCTCACCGAGGCGGGTTATGTGGGTGAAGATGTCGAGAACATCATTCAGAAGCTGCTGCAGAAGTGCGATTACGACGTAGAAAAAGCCCAGATGGGCATTGTCTACATCGATGAGATCGACAAGATCTCGCGCAAGTCTGACAACCCGTCGATCACCCGGGACGTTTCCGGTGAAGGCGTGCAGCAGGCCCTGCTCAAGTTGATCGAAGGCACGGTCGCTTCCGTACCACCTCAAGGTGGTCGCAAGCATCCGCAGCAGGAATTCCTTCAGGTCGACACCCGTAACATCCTGTTCATCTGCGGTGGTGCGTTCTCCGGTCTGGAAAAGGTTATTCAAAACCGTTCCACCAAGGGCGGCATTGGTTTCAACGCGGAAGTGCGCAGCAAGGAAGAAGGCAAGAAAGTCGGTGAGTCCCTGCGTGAAGTCGAGCCTGACGATCTGGTCAAGTTCGGTCTGATCCCGGAGTTCGTTGGTCGTCTGCCGGTACTTGCCACGCTGGACGAGCTTGATGAGGCTGCATTGATGCAGATTCTCACCGAGCCGAAAAATGCCCTGACCAAGCAGTATGCCAAGTTGTTCGAGATGGAAGGYGTGGACCTGGAATTCCGGGCCGACGCGCTGAAATCGGTCGCCAAACGTGCCCTGGAACGCAAGACCGGTGCCCGTGGACTGCGTTCGATTCTCGAAGGCGTGTTGCTCGACACTATGTATGAAATCCCCTCGCAGTCCGAGGTGAGTAAAGTAGTGATCGATGAAAGCGTTATAGAAGGCAAGTCCAAGCCACTGTATATCTACGAAAACAGTGAGCCTGCTGCCAAGGCCGCGCCAGACGCCTAAGCGTCACGCAGCTGGAACAAAGAAGGGGCCTTCGGGCCCCTTTGCTTTTACTGCCTTTTATCCCTGTCTTTGTGCTTGTTTTTTTTGAAGGCAGCCCCCATCTTGGTTTCAAGCTTACTTCCATCTGTTTACGGCCTTATGGCCGCCGTAGAGGCGAAATCATGAAGACAACCATCGAATTGCCTCTCCTGCCATTGCGTGATGTTGTGGTTTATCCGCACATGGTTATCCCGCTGTTCGTGGGGCGCGAGAAATCCATCGAAGCCCTCGAGGCAGCGATGACGGGCGACAAGCAGATCCTTCTGCTGGCTCAGAGAAACCCTGCTGACGACGATCCCGGTGAAGATGCTCTTTATCGCGTAGGTACTATCGCGACCGTTCTGCAGCTGCTCAAGCTGCCTGATGGCACGGTCAAGGTTTTGGTCGAAGGCGAGCAGCGGGGCGCTGTGGAGCGCTTCAGCGAAGTGGACGGCCACTGCCGTGCCGAAGTCTCGTTGATCGACGAAGTCGACGCGCCTGAGCGCGAGTCGGAAGTGTTTGTGCGTAGCCTGCTGGCTCAGTTCGAACAATATGTGCAGTTGGGCAAGAAAGTCCCGGCTGAGGTCCTGTCGTCGCTCAACAGCATCGACGAGCCAGGCCGCCTGGTCGACACCATGGCCGCGCACATGGCCCTGAAGATCGAGCAGAAGCAGGAAATCCTCGAAATCATCGATTTGTCGGCCCGGGTCGAGCACGTTCTGGCGCTGCTGGATGCCGAAATTGACCTGCTGCAAGTTGAAAAACGCATTCGCGGTCGCGTCAAAAAACAAATGGAGCGCAGTCAGCGCGAGTACTACCTGAATGAGCAGATGAAGGCCATTCAGAAGGAGCTCGGCGACAGCGACGAAGGCCACAACGAAATCGAAGAGCTGAAAAAGCGCATCGATGCCGCCGGCCTGCCAAAAGACGCCTTGGCCAAAGCCCAGGGTGAACTGAACAAGCTGAAACAAATGTCGCCAATGTCCGCGGAAGCGACCGTGGTGCGTTCGTACATCGACTGGCTGGTTCAGGTGCCGTGGAAGGCCCAGAGTAAAGTGCGTCTGGACCTTGCGCGCGCCGAAGACATTCTCGACGCCGACCACTACGGTCTGGAAGAAGTCAAAGAGCGGATCCTCGAATACCTCGCCGTGCAAAAACGCGTGAAGAAAATTCGTGGCCCGGTGTTGTGCCTGGTCRGTCCTCCGGGCGTGGGTAAAACCTCGCTGGCAGAGTCGATTGCTCACGCCACCAACCGCAAATTCGTGCGCATGGCCCTCGGTGGCGTACGTGACGAAGCTGAAATTCGTGGCCATCGCCGTACTTACATCGGTTCGATGCCAGGAAGATTGATTCAAAAGATGACAAAGGTGGGCGTCCGCAACCCGCTGTTCCTGCTCGATGAAATCGACAAAATGGGCAGCGACATGCGTGGCGATCCGGCGTCGGCATTGCTGGAAGTGCTCGATCCTGAGCAAAACCACAATTTCAACGATCACTACCTGGAAGTCGATTACGACCTGTCCGATGTAATGTTCCTGTGCACCTCTAACTCCATGAACATCCCACCGGCGTTGCTGGACCGGATGGAAGTGATTCGCCTGCCGGGTTACACCGAAGACGAGAAAATCAACATCGCCGTCAAATACCTCTCGCCCAAGCAGATTACTGCCAACGGCTTGAAGAAAGGCGAGCTGGAATTCGACGCCGAAGCGATCCGCGACATCATCCGCTACTACACCCGCGAAGCCGGTGTGCGTGGGCTGGAGCGCCAGATTGCCAAGGTGTGCCGCAAGGCGGTCAAAGAGCATGCTATGGAAAAACGCTTCTCGGTGAAAGTCACTGCCGAGATGCTCGAACACTTCCTGGGCGTACGTAAATTCCGCTATGGGTTGGCCGAATCGCAGGACCAGATCGGTCAGGTGACCGGGCTGGCGTGGACGCAGGTGGGTGGCGAATTGCTGACCATCGAAGCCGCTGTCGTACCGGGTAAAGGCCAGTTGATCAAGACCGGTTCCCTGGGCGACGTGATGGTCGAATCGATCACCGCTGCGCTGACCGTTGTCCGCAGCCGTGCGAAGAGCCTGGGGATTCCCTTGGACTTCCACGAGAAGCGCGACACGCATATCCACATGCCGGAAGGGGCGACCCCGAAGGACGGCCCTAGCGCCGGTGTRGGCATGTGCACGGCCCTGGTRTCGGCATTGACYGGSATTCCGGTRMGWGCGGACGTCGCCATGACKGGYGAAATCACCYTGCGTGGTCAGGTGCTGGCGATTGGCGGCTTGAAAGAAAAACTGCTCGCGGCTCACCGTGGTGGAATCAAGACCGTGATCATTCCTGAAGAGAACGTACGCGATCTCAAGGAAATTCCGGACAATATCAAGCAAGATCTGCAGATTAAACCGGTTAAATGGATTGACGAGGTCCTGCAAATTGCGCTGCAATACGCGCCGGAGCCCTTGCCTGATGTGGTTCCAGAGATAGTTGCAAAGGATGAAAAACGCGAGTCTGACTCTAAGGAAAGAATTAGCACGCATTAGTACGCATTTGCCTGGGGGGCTTCCTTGACAGCTTTTTAGAGCCCTTGTTATAAAGCGGCTCTTAAGTGTCTGTAGGCCATTCAGCACACACGTTTTTTGCTTTCACCAAAAAAACTTAGAATCATACTCAAATAGATATAAGGGGACTTAGAGTGAACAAGTCGGAACTGATTGATGCTATCGCTGCATCCGCTGATATCCCGAAAGCTGCTGCTGGCCGTGCGCTGGACGCTGTAATCGAATCCGTCACTGGCGCTCTCAAGGCTGGCGACTCTGTTGTTCTGGTTGGTTTCGGTACCTTCTCCGTAACTGATCGTCCAGCTCGCATTGGTCGTAACCCTCAGACCGGTAAGACACTGGAAATCGCAGCAGCCAAAAAACCAGGTTTCAAAGCCGGTAAAGCACTGAAAGAAGCTGTCAACTAAGTTCGATTCAGGTTTTTGCCTATCCGGGTCAGGGTCATGCCTGACCTGGCAGCGGAGCGGTAGTCCAGTCGGCAAGTTGCCGGTCCGAGACACCGAGGGTCGCACGTTCGATCCTTCGATCCGCTCCGCCAGTTACGAGAAGGCGCATCCCCGGATGCGCCTTTCTTCTATCCGGATTCTACCCACGCTCCACGGTTGCCTAATTTTGAAGTTCAACCGTTTCTGGGGGACGCATGCTGCAGAATATCAGGGACAATTCACAAGGCTGGATTGCCAAGACCATTATCGGGGTCATCGTTGCACTGATGGCTTTGACCGGTTTCGACGCCATTTTTCAGGCCACCACGAGCAGCAATGACGCGGCCAAGGTCAATGGTGAAGAAATCACCCAGAACGAGCTGAGCCAGGCGGTTGATATGCAACGCCGCCAGCTTATGCAACAACTGGGCAAAGATTTCGACGCTTCCTTGCTCGATGAAAAAATGCTGCGCGAATCGGCCCTCAAAGGCTTGATCGATCGCAAATTGCTGCTGCAAGGCGCACAAGACTCGAAATTCGCTTTCTCCGAAGCCGCTCTGGACCAGGTGATCCTGCAGACACCTGAATTCCAGGTCGACGGCAAGTTCAGCCCTGAGCGTTTCGATCAGGTGATCCGTCAACTCGGTTACAGCCGTATGCAGTTCCGCCAGATGCTGGCTCAGGAAATGCTGATTGGTCAGCTTCGCGCTGGCCTGGCCGGTAGCGGTTTCGTCACCGACGCTCAGGTGCTGGCCTTCGCCCGTCTGGAAAAACAGACCCGCGATTTCGCTTCCCTGAATGTCAAGGTTGACCCGGCGTCTGTGAAGCTGACTGACGAAGAAGTCAAAGCCTACTACGACGAACACGCCAAGGAATTCATGACGCCGGATCAGGTGATCATCGATTACCTGGAATTGAAGAAGGCTTCCTTCTTTGATCAGGTCGCCGTCAAGGACGAAGACCTGCAAGAGGCGTATCAGAAAGAAATCGCGAACCTGTCCGAACAGCGTCGGGCTGCGCACATTCTGATCGAAGTGAATGACAAAATGACCGAGGCGCAAGCCAAGGCCAAGATTGAAGAAGTGCAGGCGCGTCTGGCCAAAGGCGAGAAATTCGAGGCCCTGGCCAAAGAGTTCTCCCAGGATCCGGGTTCGGCCAACAACGGCGGTGACCTCGGCTACGCAGGTCCTGGTGTCTACGACCCAGCCTTCGAAACAGCCCTGTATTCGCTGGCCAAGGATCAAGTCTCCGAGCCGGTTCGTACCGACTTCGGTTTCCACCTGATCAAGCTGTTGGGTGTGGAAGCACCTGAAGTGCCGACGTTTGCCAGTCTGAAAGACAAACTGACCCGTGAGCTGAAAACCCAGCAAGTCGAGCAGCGTTTCGTCGAAGCGACCAAGCAACTGGAAGATGCCTCGTTCGAAGCCTCCGATCTGGCCCAGCCGGCGCAAGACCTGAAACTGAACGTTCACACTTCCAAGCCGTTTGGTCGTGAAGGCGGTGAGGGCATTGCGGCCAACCGTGCGGTGATTGCCGCGGCGTTCAGTCCTGAAGTGCTGGATGAGGGTGCCAACAGCACCGCCATCGAACTCGATCCGGAAACCGTGATCGTGTTGCGCGCCAAGGAACACCTGAAACCCGCACAACTGCCGCTGGAAAGCGTAAACGTCGCCATCCGCACGCAATTGGCCAAGGAGCACGCCAGCTCTGCCGCCAAGACCAAGGCTGAACAGCTGATTGCCAGCCTGCGTGACGGCAAGACTCCGCTGGACACAGCAATTGATGGCCAGAACTGGAAAGTGACCGAAGCGGCTACCCGCGCTCAGGAAGGGGTCGACCCAACTGTGCTGCAAGCGCTGTTCCGGATGCCCAAGCCTGCCGCCAAGGACAAACCGACGTTCAGCAACGTGACCCTGGCCGATGGTAGCCTGGTGATCGTGCGTTTGAACAACGTGAACGAAGCGGCCGCGCCGACCGAAGAAGAGAAGGCTCAATACCGTCGCTTCCTCGCCTCGCGTATTGGCCAGCAAGACTTTGCGGCTTATCGCAAGCAGCTGGAAAGCGAAGCTGATATCAAGCGTTATTGATGCTTGATTGAACGTGTCGCGACACAAAGACCCCGGCCGAAAAGCCGGGGTTTTTTGTGTCTGAAAGTCCGGTAAAACGGTTATCCGTCGCCGGAAGCAGGCGTGGATCGACCTTTTCGCCTCAATGGCAGTCTTTACACGTGTAACTGTTTCAAGACACTAATCGATGCGCCGCTAAGCATCGATCTGTTGCACAATACGCCCCGGACCGTTTTCCTCAGGATGTTCAATGTTTAAATCAATTCCCATGCGTCTCGTCGGGCTGGCACTGGTGCTCGCCGCTGCCGGCTGCTCGTCCAAAAAAGCCGCGATCTATGAGCATGAGAACTTCGCCGACTCCGGCACCTTTTCGCGCAACTACCCCGTGACTGATGCGAAGACTTGCGAAGCGGCACGCCGTGCCTTGCTCAGCCAGGGTTACATCATTACCAGCAGCGACCCGAAGCTGATCAGCGGGCACAAGAGTTTCCAGCAGACCGGCGAGACGCACATGGAGATCAGTTTCAGTGTGGTCTGTGCCGATGACGGCAGCGACGGTCACCACGCGACCATGTTCGCCAACGCCTTGCAAGACCGTTATGCGCTGAAGAAAACCAATAACTCCGCCAGTCTGGGCGTCGGCGTGCTGGGCTCGGTATCGATGCCCATTGGTTCCTCCGACGACTCGATGGTCAAGGTCGCCAGCGAAACCGTTTCCTCGGCCAAATTCTACGAACGTTTTTTCACTCTGGTCGAATTGTTCCTGCCACCGGAAGCGAAGAAGGCCGCGCACATCGTCGAGAAGCCGAAAACCGACCTGGGCGTGCCTGAGGCCCAAGCGGCACCTGCACCTGCACCTGCACCGCCGGCGGCTGCGGTAGAACCAACGCCAGCCCCAACCCCGGCTGCCGAACCTGCCCCCGCCCCAGTAGCCTCGGAACCGTTTGCACCACCGGCGGAAACCGCGCCGATCACCCCTGCGCAAATTAGCGAGCCGGCACCAGCCCTGGAAGCGGTCACACCGCCACCGCAGTCGGACTTGCCGCCGCCAAGCGAGCCAATTCCGGCCATGCCGGTTTCTGGTCAGTAATCGATTCCTGACGGGGTCGGGTCAAATGACACCGATCCCGTAGGCGCTTTACGTTGATCTGCATCAGCCAGGCCGTAGTCCTACAGCCTCTATCGAAAAAAACCGGTGATAAATTCCTGGCCGCCTGCTACGTTTTATCAAGTAGCCGTTGAGCGGTGCGCCTGAGTCATTTTTCTTTCACAGGGGCACTTTATGCTCAGGGCCTTGGTCATTTATTCAGACATTTTTTAAACGAGCGCTGGGGGATTCAAAAATGGACGATTATCAAGAAGAGCTGCTCGAGTATCAGGCGTTTGAACTGGACCCGCTGGAACCCGCCGAAGACGCTACCGAGCTGTAAGCGTCAAGCGGATTGGCGATGACTGCGGCGAAACTCGCCGGGTGTCTGGCCATTCCAGCGTTTGAAAGCCCGTTGGAACGCTTCAGCTGAAGCGAAACCCAACAGGTAGGCGATTTCTCCGAACGCCAGTTCGGTATCGCGGATGTAGGTCATGGCCAGGTCGCGACGAGTGTCGTTGAGAATTGCGCGAAATTGCGTGCCCTCTTCGGCCAGTTTGCGGCGCAAGGTCCAGGTGGGCAGCTTTAGGCGTGCCGCCACTTCTTCGAGGTCGGGTTCCCGGCCACCATTGAGTAACGGCCCCAATAACTGAGTGATGCGTTCACGCAGGCTGCGGGTGCGTGTCAGTTGCTCCAGTTCCCGTTCGCAGAGTTGCAGCAAATGCCGCCAGGTACTCGGGCAGTGCACCGGGTTGCGTTGGGCAAGGCTGGTCAGGCTCAGACGCAGTTGRTTGTGTTCGGCGCCAAACTGGATCGGGCAATCGCCCAGCAGGGCATAGGCCTCGCGGTAGTCCGGCGCCTCGAATTCGATCTCGATGCGCTCAGCGCGCAGCGGGGCAGGGCTCAGGCTGGACAATTGCTGCAACCAGCCGGCGATGATCGAGTCCACGACAAAGCGGTTATAGGCGTTGTACGGGCTGATGGAGTAGAAGCGCAGCCACGCACCCTGAGTGTCCTCATGAAAGCTCGACTGACCGCGATAGTTGGAACCGTACAAGGCTTCGAAACGAATCAGGCAGCGCGCGGCCTCGCGAACCGTCGGCGCTTGGGCGGCCGTGACGCCCGCCAGACCGGCCTGGCTAAGGCGACAGAGCTGGCCCATGCGCAAACCCAGTGCCGGATCTTCCGTCAGTTGAATCGCCCCGTGGCCCAGGCGCATGTAGCGCGGGATGGACAGCCGGGCACCGGGCTCTGCTAACCGTGCCGCATCCAGGCCGTATTGATCGAGCAACGGTTGAGGGTCTACGCCGTGGCTGTGCACCGCATCGGCCAGGCTATGGACGAAACCTACCGACAAATCCCCGAGGCGCATCGGCAACGGCTTCATGGGTTACAACCAGAGGTTCAGCAACCGCGCACCACGGGCATTGCCGTCGGCGAACTGTTGACCGTTGTTGCTGAGAAAACTTTGCCCGGCGCTGCCCTGATCCCAGAACTGGCCGCGCAGGAACACACTCATCCCGGCGATGGCTTGGCTGCTCGGCGGTTGCGCGGTCAAGGTCAGGCGATGCCAGGCCTGACCTTCACTCAGTTCACCGGGTTTGAGGCTGACGGATTTGGGTGTCGGCAATCCCCGGTAACCACGCCACGGTTTATCCCAGGTATCGCGGCCGACGACGAACGCCGGAACTGCCACCAGTTGTACACCCTGTTCGTCGAGCTTGCGGTAATTCTCCGGGTACCAACTGTCGCTGCCGATCAACACGCCCAAGCGTCCGGCTGGCGTATCGATGACGGTGAGTGCCGGTTGGTCATTGGCCTTGGCGTCGTCAGGCTCCTCGAACACAGGGTGCATCTGGCGTTGAGGCTGTCCAATCGGCAGGCCATCGCGACCAAAGATCACACTGCTGTTGTACAGCGCGCCGCGCCCGATTTTCAGCCTGCCATCGATGACGCTGGGTTCCGGAAGCACGATGGTGCCCGCCACCAGTGTGACGTTAAATTCCTTCGCCAGCCCGCCGAACAGGGCTTGGTAATTTTTGGCCATGCCTTTGGCTTTCATTCGCAAATGGGCATCGTCGAGGCGGTTGCCGCCCTCGGCGCTGATCAGCGCGCGAATGAACTGCAACGGATTGCTCGCTGCCAGCCAGTTCATGGCTTCCTTGATCGTCGTAGCCTGGTACAGCTCATCTTTCTCGCCGCTGACCATCAGCCAGGTGCCGACATGTTCGGGCAGCACGACGATGGTCTTGTCATTCAGCAGGCCCTGATCCTGGGCGTTCTGCAAATAGGCGGCGAGTTTACGATGCAAGCGCTCGGGGCTTTGATAGTCGGTCGGGAACAGCTCGGGCTGGATGCCCAGCAGGTTTCCGCGATCGGCGGGTGTGCCCTGATCGATGGCCAGGTTGATGCGCAGGTCAGACAAGTAATGGCCCACGGGTCGGTCCGCGGCCCACATGGCGTAGGTTGTCAGGGCGGCAATGATCGCCATGGAAAAAGTCAGGTACAGAAGTTTGCGCATGGGTGGGCAGTCGACGGCCGTGTGCAGGGTTCGCGACTAGGGTAGGGCCCGTGCGCGCACTTGCCAAGGGGGGCTGCGCATTTGGATCAATAAGTTGTCAGTTTCGGTCATTGAGTGACAGCGGCGCGACTCTTAGTCTGTGGCACATGACTGACAGGAGCCAAAGAGCTCCTGCACTTTTTCCGTGATCGCTCGATGTGGAGTTACAAATGGCCGCCGCTCATTACCCGCACCTGTTGGCCCCGCTGGACCTGGGTTTTACCACACTGCGCAACCGCACCCTGATGGGGTCGATGCACACTGGTCTTGAGGAAAAACCCGGCGGTTTCGAACGCATGGCGGCGTACTTTGCCGAACGTGCCCGTGGCGGCGTTGGCCTGATGGTCACCGGGGGTATCGGCCCTAACGATGAAGGCGGGGTGTATTCCGGGGCGGCCAAGCTGACCTCCGAGGAAGAAGCGCTCAAGCACCAGATCGTGACTCGCGCCGTGCACGAAGCGGGCGGCAAGATCTGCATGCAGATCCTCCACGCCGGGCGTTATGCCTACAGCCCCAAGCAAGTCGCGCCAAGCGCGATTCAGGCGCCGATCAACCCGTTCAAGCCTAAAGAGCTGGACGAGGAAGGCATCGAGAAACAAATCAGCGATTTCGTCACCTGTTCGACCCTGGCGCAACAAGCCGAGTACGACGGCGTCGAGATAATGGGCTCCGAAGGTTATTTCATTAACCAGTTCCTCGCCGCCCACACCAACCATCGCACCGACCGTTGGGGCGGCAGCTACGAAAACCGTATGCGCCTGCCTGTGGAAATCGTGCGCCGTGTGCGTGAAGCGGTCGGCCCGAACTTCATCATTATCTTCCGCCTGTCGATGCTCGACCTCGTCGAAGGCGGCAGCACCTGGGAAGAAATCGTCACCTTGGCCAAGGCCATCGAAAAGGCCGGCGCGACCATCATCAACACCGGTATTGGCTGGCACGAAGCGCGGATCCCGACCATCGCCACCAAGGTGCCGCGTGCGGCATTCAGCAAAGTCACCGCCAAGCTGCGCGGTTCGGTGAGCATTCCGCTGATCACCACCAACCGCATCAACACCCCGGAAGTGGCCGAGCAGATTCTGGCCGAAGGCGACGCCGACATGGTGTCCATGGCGCGGCCGTTCCTCGCCGACCCGGACTTCGTCAACAAGGCTGCTGAAGGTCGCGCAGATGAAATCAACACCTGCATTGGTTGCAACCAGGCGTGCCTGGATCACACCTTCGGCGGCAAATTGACCAGTTGCCTGGTCAACCCGCGCGCTTGCCATGAAACCGAGCTCAACTACTTGCCGGTGCAGCAGATCAAGAAAATCGCCGTGGTCGGTGCCGGTCCTGCGGGTCTTTCCGCTGCAACGGTAGCCGCCGAGCGCGGGCATCAGGTGACGCTGTTTGATTCGGCCAGCGAAATCGGCGGTCAGTTCAACGTCGCCAAGCGCGTGCCGGGCAAGGAAGAGTTCTTTGAAACCCTGCGTTATTTCAACCGCAAATTGCAGACCACCAATGTTGAGGTGTGCCTGAACACCCGCGTCGACGTGGCTCAATTGGTCGAAGGCGGTTACGACGAGATCATTCTCGCCACCGGTATCGCGCCAAGAACCCCGGCGATTCCCGGCGTGGAAAACGCCAAGGTGTTGAGCTACCTGGACGTGATCCTGGAGCGCAAACCGGTGGGCAAGCGTGTCGCGGTGATCGGCGCTGGCGGTATCGGTTTCGACGTGTCGGAGTTTTTGGTGCACCAGGGCGTGGCCACCAGTCAGGACCGTGAAGCATTCTGGAAAGAGTGGGGCATCGATACTCACCTTGAAGCGCGCGGCGGTGTCGCGGGTATCAAGGCCGAGCCGCATGCGCCGGCCCGTGAGGTGTTCCTGCTGCAACGAAAAAAATCCAAGGTCGGTGACGGCCTCGGTAAGACCACTGGCTGGATTCACCGCACCGGACTGAAGAACAAGCAGGTGCAGATGCTCAACAGCGTCGAGTACCTGAAGATCGACGACGAAGGCCTGCACATTCGTATCGGCGAAGCCGGCGAACCGCAAGTGTTGCCGGTGGACAATATCGTGATCTGCGCCGGGCAGGACCCGCTGCGCGAATTGCAGGATGGGTTGGTGGCAGCGGGGCAGAACGTGCATCTCATTGGTGGCGCGGACGTGGCGGCGGAGCTGGATGCCAAGCGTGCGATCAACCAAGGGTCGCGGTTGGCTGCTGAGTTGTAATCAACAGGTCTAGCGTGCCAATGGCTATCGCGAGCAGGCTCGCTCCCACAATGGATTTGCGGAATTCACACACCTTGTGGGAGCGAGCCTGCTCGCGATGGCTGCCTCTGAGCGTCTAGAATGCCAGCTCTTTACCCAGAGCCGGCATCGATGCTCCTCCCTCCCAACGACTGGCTACCCCAGCCCCCCCTCGAACCCCTCAAGCTCGACTGGCTCACCACCGCCGGTATCGAAGTCGCCACTTTGCGCCTGGACCAGATCGACCCGCTGATCAGCGGCAACAAGTGGTTCAAACTCATCGAACACCTCCACACCGCCGACCGCGCCGGTGCCAACGGCATCATCAGCCTGGGCGGTGCCCACTCCAATCACCTGCACGCATTGGCCGCCGCCGGCAAACGCTTCGGGTTCCGCACCGTCGGCCTGTTGCGCGGTCATCCGCAGGAAACCCCGACGGTGAAGGACTTGCAGGCATTCGGTATGCAATTGCATTGGTTGGGTTATGGCGGTTACCGGGCGCGGCATGAAGCGGGTTTCTGGCAACCCTGGCAGGCGCAATACCCCGATCTGCACCAGGTGCCCGAAGGGGGCAGTGGCCTACGAGGTGCAAGCGGATGCATGCGATTGAAGGCCATCGTCGACGATCAGCTGGGTGATCTGGGGTGGGGCGGCTACGACGGCTGGTGGCTGGCCTGCGGAACCGGCACCACCCTGGCGGGCCTGGTGCTGGCCGAGGCAGGCGAGCGCAAGGTGTACGGTGCGATGGCGGTGCCCGACGATCACGGTGTTGCGCAACACGTCGAATCGATTCTGCAAGAAGCGGGTGCA
This sequence comes from Pseudomonas sp. P5_A12, assembly GCF_056400685.1. Lineage (NCBI taxonomy): Bacteria > Pseudomonadati > Pseudomonadota > Gammaproteobacteria > Pseudomonadales > Pseudomonadaceae > Pseudomonas > Pseudomonas sp. P5_A12. Next base: position 13,756 of record NZ_JBFUKU010000141.1, read on the forward strand.
GCGCTGTTTAACTACGAACTGCTCGACGCCAGTCGTGGGGGCTTTGGCAAAGTCGAACAGCCTTTACTCGACTTCATTGATCACACTGAACAAGCCAGTGGTATACCTCTGGAACCGTTGTACACCGGCAAAGCGCTGCTGATGCTCAAGCAGCAAGTCGAGGCTGGAAATTTCAAAAAGGGTACACGCTTGATCTTCATCCACACTGGCGGCTTGCAGGGCCGTCGGGGGTTTCAATAACTACGCCATCCCTGTAATTGAATGGACTCGCCCAAGCCGAGGCGTCAATGCGCCACGGTGGCAGTCTAAACAGCCAACGACAGCGAGGGCGAGTCCATGAAAAAGCATACTTCGATTGATCAATCCTTGTCTTCTGCCGATTTGGCGGCCTGCACTACCGTGGCGGTTGACCTGGCCAAGCATGTGTTCCAGCTCGCCGGCGAAGACGCCCTCGGCAAGGTGCATTATGAGC
>NZ_JBFUKU010000142.1:0-14182 GCF_056400685.1 Pseudomonas sp. P5_A12
GTCGAAACGCACCAGTGCCGAGGCACCCGAACCCGGCACCACCGGTACATCGAAAAAGCGGTCAGTGAAATCGACGCTCACGCCTTGTGCGAGACCCTTGAAGGTGGCCCAGTCATAACCGGAGCCGCCGATGTAGCGGTCACCGAGGCCGAGACTGCCAACCATGATGTCGTCGCCGCCTTCGCCGTTGAACTTATCGTTCTCGTTACCGCCGATGAACACATCGTGGCCGATCACCGGATCGTTGCCGAGCGGGTCGAAGTTGTCGCCAGGTGCACCGTCCGACGTGCCCTTCTCGATCCAGTCGTTGCCTTCGTTACCCATGTCCTGCTCGTTGGCTTTGCTGCCCAGGATGAAGTCGTTGCCCTGACCACCAATGGCTTCGGAAGCGTCCTCACCGGTGACGATGAAGTCATTGCCGAACCCGCCAATGATCAAGTTGATGCCATTGCCTCCGTGCAACACGTCGTTGCCGTCGCCACCCTGGATGTTATCGTCGCCACCAACGTCGGTGATGATGTCGTCGCCGGCACCACCGCGCAGCTGGTCGTTGCCGTTACCGCCTTCGATGCGATCGTTGCCGGCATCACCCCAGACCGTGTCATCGCCTTCACTGGAGATGAGGATGTCTGCGCCGTTGGTGCCGCCCAGCACGATGTGCTCGGCACCGGTGTATTTGATGTAGTTGGTGTCCGCCCCCGCGGTCAGCGGATTGTCGCGGAACACCACCTGCGCTCCGCCCTCAAGCGGATCGACATTGCCCAGGCCTTCGTTGAACTGCTTGCTCCGGTCCACTTCCAGATAGAACCCTGGGTCCGAGAACACCAGGCCCGGCAAGTGGGTGGCCGAGGTATTGGCCATGATCAGCTTGGCGAACGAGTTGCTTTCCAGCTCGGCATTCATCGACAGGCCAGAGGTACGCTCCAGGTAATAGAAGCGATCGCCGTCCTGCAGTTTTTCCATCTGGTTCTCGAACACGAAGTTGAAGGTCGAGCCGAGCATGCCGCCGAACGGGGTTATCGCTTCGGCCAGGCCGCCGATCCAGAGGTCGATGGCATCCACGCCCGTGACCGTCACGCCCTTCAGATCATCGGCAGTCCCCGGCAACCCATCCCTGCCATCCAGCGTTACGTTGGCGTAGGCACCGGTGCTGTTGAGGAAGTCCAGGCGATCAGCCGGCGCACCGGCACCACCGAACACCAGCGCCAAGGCTGCGGCGCGTTTGCCATCCAGTGTGGTCGCCGCGGTGATCGTGTCATGCGTGCCATAGGCCGCGATGAAGTTGATCAACGACTCCGGATGTTTGAGGTGCTGCACCAGGTCGACCCAGCTGGTGTACGGCTTGAGTTGGGTATCACCGGTTTGGTTGTAGACGTCGCGGCGGATCGCATTGAGTGAAGGAATCCCGACGTCGCGGCCACGGGCGATGTTGATCGCCGGCAGGTCGAGCGGCAGGCCGAGCAGGTTATTACGCAGCGCCTCGGTGACGAACTCGTCGATTTCGTTACCGGCCTGGCGAGTCACCCCACGGATGATCGCACTGGTCGCATCCTCTGGCGTCAAACCACTGGCGGCGTACGACAGCGGGTTGAGGAACGCCGCGATCAAGCCGAGCTGCTGATTGGGATTAGCGCTGTTCGGATCGCCAACCACGTTGAAGTTCGCGTCATAGCGATCGACGGTCTCAGTCAGCATCGAGTGGCCAAACCGGTACACGGTGTGGGCGAACTCGGCGACGATCGAGGCATCGAGGTCGACGTCATAGACCTGGGTCGGTGCGAAGAACAGGTCGACTCGAGGTTGAATGGTCCGCGCAAACTCCTCGAACACCAGGTGCTGATACTGCATCTCGGTGCCGAATTTGGCAGCCTGGAACAAGCGCTCGCCATTCCACACCAGCGCATCAATCTGGGCCTGGTTGACTGGCAACGCGTTCACCGGATTGAGCAGCCACTCGTTGAGGAAGGCCACGTCACCCGAATCGAGCACGGTGTCCATGGTTTGCGCGACCAGCCGATTGTGCTCGGCGTGGAAGATCGCATGCACGGCGGTCAGGCCGATGTTCTCGTTGACCCGACCGTCGCCGGCGATGTAGTGAGCGTCGAGCAGTTCGTTGTCATAGGTCAGGTTGTTGCCCTGCGCGCCAACGGCCTGCGGATTGCCGACATCGGTATCACCATCCGCCTGCAGAACCCCGCCGACGATTACCGGCACGGCATTGTGCGCGATGTCGTTGAGGAAGGCATGGCTGGTGCGTACCGCGTTCACGAGGCTGACCGGATTGGCCGGATCGCCTTCGACAAGAACGTCATCAGCCGTGCCGCCAAGACCATCAACCCCCTTCATCACAACTTGCGGGAAGCCGTTCGGCCCCTTGATAAAGTTGCCAAAGGCGTCAGTCGCCAGCAGCGGACCGCTGTCGATATCGGCGTCGGTCAGGTTGATGCCGAGAACGTCGCGCGCCTGGGCCTTGACCACCTTCCAGGTCGCCATACCACCGATTTCGGTGTCGTCTGCGGTGCCATACTTGCCATCCGCCCCCAGGTCAACGTTAGTGATCAGCCTGCCGGTCGCTATCGGGCCGCTGGCGGTCAGTTCATAACCGCGCAGGAATACCTGGTGCGACGGGTGCGAGCTGTAGGTCTGGTTTTGGTCCACGAACGGCGTGGTGGTGTTGGTGTGCTCATGGATGTCATCGGCCGTGCCGAGAACGCCATCCGCCCCTGGCAAGTTGGTCGCGCGAGTCAGCACCATGAAGTTAGTGTTGCCGCCTGGCACAAACAGCGGATCATCCGGTTGCAGCGGAATGAAAACCGTACCCGAGCCACCCTTGGTCACGAGATCGAGACCATGGTCGAAAAACTGCCCGAAGAAGGTCATCCAGGAGTTGAACGGTGCGGACAAGCCCGCATCCGGAGCGGTGTTCTCGAACATGTACACATCGTGGTCGTCGGCAGTACCGAACTGACCATCCATGCCGGGGCTGGCGACTATCCGTACACCATCCTTGAGCACGTCGTCGTTACCCGCCGTGCCGAAGTTGAGCACACCGTCCACACCCGGGTCGTAAGCCGTGGCATAGGCCGCCGGGTTGTTCGACGTCTGGTCGACGATCAGATTACTGATGGTGCGAGGTTGCGAGTCAATCACCAAGCCGCCGTTACTCGCATACGTCGTTCCCGCTTCCGCTGGATTGAAGACCGGATCGGTCAAGCGCGGAAAGACGTTATCGGCAGCACCAAACCCGGTGTTGTTGGTGCCGTTGAGGTTCAGCAGGTTGTTGTTCGACCCATCGACCGTACGCAGGCCCAACGGCGCGCGAATATTCGGGATCAGCGAGAGGATGTCCTGACCGTCCGCGACTGCCTCGGCAATCTTGATCTGATCAAGAATGAAGTTGAGGTCGGAGCGGACCATGTGCAGGCCTTCGCCACCCGCCGTCGCATCGACCACAGGGGTCTGCGCCGTCGGCACAACCGGCGCGCCGGGAGCCACCACGGAAGTCGGTTGCGAGAACACTATTTCAGTCGTGCCATGAGCATCCAGGTAGATCGCCTTGACCCGCAGTGACAGCCCGGCAAGGTCCGGGGAGACCTTGAACGCGGTGCCGTCGGCACTCTGGAACGCCAGGTCGCCGGCCGGCAACAGGATGATGTCCTCGAATACGCCGCTGCCTGGATTGGCCTCGAACTGCCAGTAGTAGGACACTGAAGAGTTGTTGAGCGTACCCGTCGGATTACCCGCCGCGATGTTGTCGGCATCACGCACCGCGGCCACGCTGACTCTCAACGTGTCGCCCACCGTGATTGCCCCGCCGTTTGCATCCGTGACGGTCGGACTGTTAACCGGTTGTGCATTCAGCCCCGTCACCAGCACTTGCTGGGTATCGGCGAACTGCAGGCGTTCGATATGCAGCAGGGTATCGGTACCATCGCGACCGGCGACGGTATCTGCCACCGTCCAGACATCGTCCGCCAAACTGGCCGTGCCGCGGGTGTCCTGAATCACCGTGTACTCGGACTGAACCCCGGAGAAAATCGCGGTGTCGAAGGCCGCCCCGCCCGTCGAGGTGCCGGGGAGAATTTCCCGTACAGCCTTGAGTTGACCCGGGTTATAGGTGCCGTCCAGCATGAACGGGATCATATCGACCATGCTGTCGAAGCTGGCGACCTCCGCACCGGTATGGTTGACGTCGCCGGGAGCATAAACGGCGATTCTGACGTTGATCCATTTGTCGCCATCGATCAGATCATCACCGCCGCGACCTTCGATCAGGTCACTGCCATTGCCACCGAGGATGATGTTGCCAGTGGCAAAGCCGGTGGTCGGCAAACCGGCATCGGACAGGAACTGCGCCAGTCCGCGAATCAGTGCCACATTGGTCAGCGCACTGCCCGTGGCGCCACCGTGGTTGATGATGGTGTCCGCATCGACATTATCGCCTTTGAGCACATCGGCGAAGTTCGAACCGGACAAGCCTTCGACCTCGGCAAAACGGTCGAGAATCGAGGCCGGTGAAGCGCCGACCGGATTGAACACCCCGGTGTTCTGGTTTGGCGCGTTGCCGTGTGGCTGCGCCAGCGCCGCCAGACTCAGGTCAGCGGTTATGCCAAAGTTGTCATTTTTGTAGGTGATCCAGTCGAAACCGGACATGCCGTCCATCTTGTCCTGGGCATCGCTGCCGACAAAGATGTCATCGCCACCCTCGCCGATCATTTCGTCGAAGCCACCGCCACCGACAAAGATGTCATTGCCGAGCACATCGTCAGTGAGCAATGGCGCAGCGTTATCGCCAGGTGCACCGTCCTGGGTGCCTTTTTCGATCCAGTCATCACCTTCGTTGCCGGTAGGTGGCAGGTTGGTCTTGGCACCGAGGATAAAGTCGTCACCCCGACCGCCGAAGGTGGTGGTGATGTCTTCCGTGGTGACAATGAAGTCCTGCCCATCACCCCCCAGGATCAAGTTGCCTAAAGCAAGCATGCTACCGGCCACGATCACATCGTTACCGGCATTACCTTCCAGACGGTTGTCGCCGAACGAGTCAGTGATGATGTCATCGCCCGCACCGCCAAGCACCGCATCGTTGCCGGCGCCGCCTTCGAGACGGTCATTGCCTTCGTCGCCGTAAACGGTGTCRTCGCCTTCACCGGAGATGATGATGTCATTGCCGGCGGTACCGCCCAGGACAACATGGTCTTCACCGGTGTAATGCAGATAATTACTGTCCGGACCTACGGTGTCGGGGTTGTCGCGGATTACTAGCTGCACGACCTCCACGCCGTTGATCATGATGCCGCCCGTTGGATCGGCTTTGAGGTCCGCGCCAAGGTTCGTGAACTGCTTGGTCTGATCTACTTCAAGGGTGAACGTCGGCGTCAGGAACACGGTGTTCGACAGGTGAGTGACATCGGTATTGAGCATCATCAGCTTGGCAAAGGAGTTGTTCTCCAACTCGGTGCCGAAGTTCAGACCCGCGGTACGCGACAGGTAGTAGAAGCGGTCACCGTTCTGCAACGACTCCAGCTGGGTTTCAAACACGAAGTTGAATGTCGAACCGAGCATGCCGCCGAACGGCATTTTCTCCTCGGCGAGGCCACCGACCCAGAAGTCGATGTCGTCGAGACCCGTGATTGTCACGCCCGTCAGGTCGTCTGCAGTGTTCAGTACCCCGTCCTTACCGGCCTGCGTGACGTTGGCCCAGGCACCGGTGCTATTGAGGAAATCCAGGCGATCAGCTGGCGAACCTGCGCCACCGAATACCAGCGCCGAGGCTGCAGCGCGTTTGCCTGCCAGCGTGGACGCCCCCGTTATCGTGCTATGTGTACCGAAGGCAGCGATGAAGTTGACCAACGACTCGGGGTGCTTGAGGCTGTCCACCAAGTCAGCCCAGCTGATGTACGGCTTGAGTTGGCTGTCGCCGGTTTGCGCGTAGAACTCACGCCGCGCCTCATTCAAGGTGGGGATGCCAGTGTCGCGGCCACGCGCCAGGTTCAGCGCCGGCAAATCGAGCGGCAGACCGAGCAGATTGTTGCGCAACGCTTCGGTGACGAACTCGTCGATCTCGTTTCCGAGTTGACGGGTCACACCGCGAATGATCGCCCCTGCCGCTTCGTCCGCAGTCGCCCCGCTACCGGCAAACGCCAGCGGGTTGAGGAAGGCTGCGATCAGGCCGAGTTGCGAGTCCGGGTTGTTCGGGTCAGTGAGGAGCGGATTGAACGCGGGGTCGAAGCGGTCGACGGTCTCGGTCAACATCGAGTGACCGAAGCGGTACACCACGTGGGCGAACTCGGCGAGGATGGCCGGGTTGATCGAGGTGTCATAGCCGTTGGGTGCAAGGAATTCGTCGATCTGTGGCTGAACGGTGCGCCCGAATTCTTCGAACACCAGGTGCTGGTACTGCATCTCGGTGCCGAACTTGGCGGCCTGGAACAGGCGTTCGCCGTCCCACACCAACGCCGCGATTCCGGCGGGTGTAGTGGGTATTGCGGTCACGTCGTCTATCAGCCACTGATTGAGGAAGGCCAGGTCACCGGAGGTCAGGATGGTTTCCTTGGTTTGCTCGACCAGGCGGTTGTGCTCGGAGTGAAACACATGGTGCACGGTGGTCAGGCCGATGTTCTCGTTCGCCCGACCGTCGCCGGCAATGTAGTGAGCGTCGAGCAGTTCGTTGTCATAGGTCAGGTTGTTGCCGAGACCGTCAGTTGGCTGCCCATTGCCGATGGCGGTGTCACCATCGGCTTGCAGAACCCCGCCGACGACGACTGGCGCGGCATTGTGGGCGATGTCGTCGAGGAAGGCATGCCCGGTGCTCACAGCGTTAGCCAGACTGATCGGTGCAGCCCGGTTGCCTTCCACCAGTTGAGTGATGTCATCAGCCGTGCCGGCGATACCGTCGGCACCGTTGCTGACGCGCATCACCACCTGCGGCATGCCGCTTGGCCCGCGCAGGAAGTTGCCATAGGCATCGGTTGCCAGTAGCGGAATGTTGTGCACATTGGCGTCGGTCAAGTCGATGCCGAGAATGTCACGGGCCTGGGCCTTGACCACGGCCCAGGTCGCCATGCCGCCATCTGTGCCGTCGCTGTCATCGGCCGTGCCAAACCGGCCATCGGGGCCGAGATCGCGATTGGTAATCAAGCGCCCTGTAGCAATAGGGTCACCTGCTGCGTTGAGGACGTATTCGCGCAGGAACACCTGATGCGATGGGTGCGAGCTGTAGGTTTGGCTCTGGTCCACGAACGGCGAGGTGGTGTTGGATTGATCACGTATGTCGTCCGCCGTACCGAGAACGCCATCCGCCCCTGGCAGGTTGGTCGCGCGGGACAGCACCATGAAGTTGGTCTGGCCGCCCGGCACGAACAACGGATCGTCCGGCATTAGCGGAATAAACACGATTTGGGTACTGCTCTTGGTCACAAGGTCGAGGCCGTGGTCAAAGAACTGACCGAAGAAGGTCATCCACGAGTTGAAGCCCGCGGTAAGACCGGCGTCCGCCGACTCGTTGGGGATGAAGAACACTTCCTTGTCGTCGGCCGTGCCGAACACGCCATCCTGACCGGGGCTGATCACCGGGGCCGCGCCGCCGTTCGCCGCCACCGCAGCAGGGTTGTTGGCGGTCTGGTCGACGATCAGGTTACTGATAATCCGTGGCTGCGGATCGGTCACCGAGCCGGTCCCTGCGTAAGCCGCGTTTTGATACTGGGGATCAAGCAAACGCAAGAAGGAGTTGTCCGCGGCGCCAAACTCGCTCTGCCCGGCGACCAGGTTGTTGAAGCTGCCATCGACAGTACGCAGGCCGAAAGGCACCTGACCGTTGGGCAGCAAATCAATAAGACTGGCGCCGTTGGCATGCGCCTCTGCGATGAAGATTTGCTTCAGGATGAATTCCAGGTCCGCCTTGTTGAAATTAGCCATTTCGATTGCCCTCGAACTATATGGAGAAAGGCACGGGACGATAAAACCCACCCACGCCCAGTCACGTGCTGGCTTGCGCTGTTTTTCTGATTATTTTTTGGCGAGAACCGGCGCAGGAAAGGCAAAGTCGCTCCCCGGGATGTGCACCTGGAATTCGCGGAATGTAGTGCTCGCCGGATGATCAGGCAGAGCGACTACAGGAGGTGGGTGGGCCATGGAAACTGGAAGTAATGGAGAACTTCCTGAACGGCCCCTTCACTCTGCAATAGAACGAAATGATCGACATGTTTTGCTCCTTCAGGGAAATCACCGCGCCTTGCGTTGCCAACGTAAATGGCAAGCTCCAGGCAGGCGGCCCCCCCGGATAACTAAGACTAAAGTTCCATAGCAAACGAATGTCAATTTTATGCCGCAAAAAGCAGACGACCGGACATGGAATCCGTAACTGCCTGTTTTTGCGTGACTTATGGAATTTTAACAGCAGCTATAGAGCAAAATGTTATTTCAGAGTGCTTCGTCACGACCTACGCTTTTGCTTGCGGGAGCTACGCAGAGATTTCGCAAGAATCGCCAATAGAGCGACCAGCCTGCGAGTCGACCAGCGACCTACAAAAACACATCTACCGTTAAGCTGTTGAGCTGGAGGGAACCGGCATTTCGAAGGGGAGATCCTAATGCAAAAGCAGTCGAGCACCCGTTCTGAACTGGCCGACACGCTCTTTCGCCTGCGCCACAGTTTTTACGCACTGGCAGGGTTCAGCGGCGTCATCAATGTCATGATGTTGACACCCGCCGTGTACATGCTGCAGGTCTATGACCGGGCCTTGGTCAGTCGCAACGTCACGACGCTGACGATGTTGACCGTTTTGGTGATAGGCCTGTTCTTGCTGATGTCCACGCTGGAATTGGTCCGCACCCGCATGCTGATCCGGGTCGGCAACAACCTCGACATGGACCTCAACCGGCGCATCTTCACCGCCGCCTTCGAGCGCAACCTGAGCCGCGCCGGAGGTAATCCGGCCCAGGCCCTGCAAGATCTCGCGCAGGTTCGTCAATTCCTCACTGGCAATAGCCTGTTCGCTTTCTTTGATGCGCCGTGGACACCGATTTACCTGTTAATCGCCTATCTGATCCACCCGCTGCTCGGACTGCTTACTCTGATCGGCTCGCTGATTCTGGTGGGCCTGGCTTATCTGACCGAGAAGGCGACGCAGAAGCCGTTGGCCGAAGCCAATCAGGCCTCACTCTCCTCCTCCAGCTACGCCAACAACAATCTGCGCAACGCTGAGGTCATCGAGGCCATGGGCATGCTGCCGGCGATCGGCAAGCGCTGGTACCAAAGCCATTTGCGCATTCTGGAAATGCAGACCCTGGCCTCCGACCGCGCCGCCATGATCAGCAGCACCGGACGCTTCGTACGTATCACGTTGCAGTCGCTGATCCTCGGTGCCGGCGCGCTGCTGGCGATCGAAGGCAAGATCACCCCAGGGATGATGATTGCCTGCTCGATCCTCACCGGCCGCGCGCTGGGCCCGGTGGAACAAGTCATCGCGTCATGGAAACAACTGCTCGGCTGCCGTACCGCCTGGGGCCGGCTCACCGAAATGCTGAACGAATATCCGCGCCGGCCACCGAGCATGTCGCTGCAGCGGCCGATGGGCATGCTGGCGGTGGAGAATGTGTATGCCGGTTCCCCTGGAACCAATAACACCATTCTGCGCGGCGTGAGCTTCAGCCTTGTRCCCGGCGAAAGCCTTGGCGTTATCGGTCCATCTGCCTCGGGCAAATCCACCCTCGCCCGCCTGCTGGTTGGCGTATGGCCGGCGCAGGCCGGCAAAGTGCGCCTGGACGGCGCGGACATCTTCACCTGGAACAAGGGCGAACTTGGCCCCTGGCTCGGCTACCTGCCACAGGACGTGGAGCTGTTCGAGGGCAGCATCGCCGACAACATTGCGCGCTTTGGCGAAGTGGACAGCGATGCGGTCATCCGCGCCGCCAAGGCCACGGGAGTGCACGAGATGATTCTGCGTTTTCCGCAGGGTTATGACACTCGCCTGAGCACCGATGGCAGCCCGCTTTCCGGCGGTCAGAAGCAACGCATCGCCTTGGCCCGTGCGCTGTATGGCGAACCCAATCTGATCGTGCTGGATGAGCCTAACGCCAACCTCGACGACGTCGGCGAAAAGGCCCTGGTCGATGCGCTGGCCAAACTCAAGGAGCGTGGCGCCACCGTCATTCTGATTTCCCATCGTCCCAACGTGCTCTGCGCCGTCGATCAGGTGCTGATGCTGCGCGACGGCGGCGTGCAGATGCTCGGCACGCGCGACGAAGTATTCGCAGCGCTACGCAAGGCCGCTGTCATGCCTGCAGGCGCGTCAACTACGCTGGCCTCCGTCAAATCACGGGAGTGATCGATCATGCAAATGAGCCCACACACCGAGATGATTCATATCGATCCCAAGAACGTGGTGGATCTGAACATCAGTAAACCCGCGCGCTGGGGCATCTGGCTGGTGATCGCCGGCTTCGGCGGTTTCCTCCTGTGGTCCTGGCTGGCGCCGTTGGATGCCGGCGTGGTAGCCACAGGCACGGTCAAAGTCACCAGCAAAAGCAAAGCCGTGCAGCATCTCAGCGGGGGTACCGTGGAGGCGATTCTCGTTCAAGAAGGCGATATCGTGACCAAAGGTCAGGAAGTGGTGCGTCTCGACTCCTTGCGTGCCGTTGCCGAACAAGGTGCGGTCAGCGCCCAGTACATCGTCAGCAAGACCGTGGAAAACCGCCTGGAAGCGGAACGTGACAATCGCAATGTGGTGAACTTCGATCCCGAGTTGCTCAAGCGTTTCAGGGGTGACCACCGCCTGATGGCCGCCATGGACCTGCAACAGCGCCTGCTGGACACCCGGCGCGCCGGTCTCGCTGGAGAAATCAGCATCCTGGAGGAAAACCTCGCGGCGTCGGCGGTGCAGCTCAAGGGCCTGCACCAGGTCTATAGTGCCCGCGGTTCGCAGATCAACTTCCTCAACCAGGAACTACAAGGCACCCGCGTGCTGGCGGCCGAAGGCTATGTGCCGCGCAACCGCCTGCTTGAGCTGGAACGCAGCAATGCCGACCTCTCCGCCGGTCAGGCCGAGAACCTCAACAACATCGCTCGCGTGCGCAGCCAGACCACCGAAATCAAGCTGCGCATCCTGCAGCGCCAGCACGATTACCTGAAGGAAGTCGAATCGCAACTGACCGACACCGCCAAGGAAAACACCACCCTGGCCGACCGCTTGCGCGCGCTGGACTATGAAGTGACCCACACCGTGATCCGCTCGCCCATCGATGGCATGGTCCAGGCCCTGAGTATTTCCACCGTCGGCGGGATCATTCAACCCGGCTTCAAGATCATGGAAATCGTTCCGCTCAACGAACCGCTGCAGGTCGATGCGATGATCCCGGTGCAGGCCATCGACAAGATGGTCCCCGGCCTGGCCGTGGACATTGCCTTCCCTGCCTTCAACCATGCCCAGACGCCTAACATTCCCGGCCGCGTGAAGACCATCTCCGCTGACCGCCTGCTCGACGAGGCGAGCAAGGAACCGTTCTATCTGGCCCAGGTCGAAGTCACGCCCGATGGCATGGGCCTGCTGGGAACCAATCACATTCGCCCCGGCATGCCCGCCAGCGTCACCATCAAGACAGGCGAACGCAACATGATGAGCTATCTTCTTAAACCAATGCTCGACCGTGTAAATAGCTCATTCAAGGAACAATGAAATAAATGGAACGTCATTGCCTGTTCTTCTGCCTGCTAGGGCTGGCTTTACCGGCTAGCGCCATGGACCTTAAACAAGCCTGGGACCTGTTGCAGTTCCAGGGCCCCATCTACCGCGCCGCCGTGCATGAAAAGGAGGCCGGTTCGGAAAACCGCGCCATCGGCACGGCCGGCCTGCTACCGCAGATCAATGCCTCGGCGTACGACAACAAGGTCAATGGCTCCCAACGCCAGAACGGGGTTGACAATGATCTGGACTACACCTCCAAGGGCGCTAACGTGCGCCTGCGCCAACCGCTGTTCAACAAACAGAAGATGGCCGAGTACCGCCAGGGTCAGCAGCGTGCCGACTACAGCGTCGCGGTGTTCGATGCCAAGACTCAGGACGCCGCGGTGCGCCTGGCTGAAAGCTATTTCGACGTGCTCCTGGCCAGCGAAACCATCATCCTGGCCAAGTCCAAGCTGCGCGCCTTCGACGAGCAACTCGCCTCAGCGAAACGGCGCATGGAACTGGGGGCCGGCACCATCACCGACATCGACGAGTCGGTCGCCCGCCGCGACCTCGCCGATGCCGAACTGATCGAAGCGCAGGACAACCTGGTCAACGCGCGCAGCAAACTTGAGGAATATATCGGTGAGACCCCCGAATCGCTGACGACCTTACGTCCCAACTTCGATACACCGCCGCTGCAGCCTGGCAACCTGCAGGACTGGTTGGTCAAGGCCCAAACCGATAGCCCGCTGATCCTCGCGCGCCGTTATAGCCGCGACCTCGCCGAAGAAGAAGTGAAGCGCGCCAGCGCTGGCCACTGGCCAACGCTGGATTTCATTGCCGGCTACACTGCCGGCCAGAGCCAATCACTCTCCGAGTTGAATCAACGCAACCACTACGGCTCAATCGGGCTGGAAGTCAATTTCCCTCTGTTCAGCGGTGGCGGCGTCAGCGCGCTGACACGCCAGGCCAGTGCTAATAGCGATAAGGCCCTGGACGAGCTCGACGCCACACGACTGGAAGTCATCTCAGGAACTACCCGTGAATTTCGCGGCATACAGAGTGGCGCCAAACGTATTCACGCGCTGGAAAGAGCCGTAGAGTCCAACGAACGCTCACTGATTTCGACACGCAAGGGCTTCAAAGAGGGCGGCACAAGCACCAACGTGGACGTCCTCAATGCCGAGGAGCTGCTCTTCGTTGCGCGCCACGATCTGTTCGAGGCCAAGTTGCGCTATTTGATGTCGCACCTGCGTCTGGCCTCCTCGGTGGGCAGTCTGGGCGACGACGATATCGACCAAATCAACAACTACCTCGGCCCGGAACTGCTGGTCACCAACTGACTTTAACCTGCCGCCGGTCGAACCAAATGATGGCTGACCGGCGATCCACCCCGGGGTAACTCAAGTTGATAGTTGCCCGACATCCCACTTACACCTGAACTGAATGCACCATTGCAGTGCAATGCATTGGCGAAAAGCTGATTTTTCAACTAGGGTCTCTACGCAATCAAATGTCCCACGCTTATGCGTGGGCGACTGATCAAGGAGAGATAAATGATGTCCGTTCGCAATGCCGAAAAAACCTATCGTGCCTGGTCGAGCCCGATCCTGCTGGAACTCAAGGAGAGAGAACACCAACTGGACCCCACAGCGCGTCAGGCACTCGACAACATTTTGGTAGAAAGACGGCTGATTAACCTTGGCAACCCTTCAGGCACTGGTCGGCGAAACGCTGATCACGACACACATCAGTAACCCGCGTGCGCATGTCTTTTTAAAAATCTACCTTTCGCTCATGCAAGCAGAAGTTCGATATCCGGGCACGATCCCGATCAACAAAACCACGGGGCAGTTCGAGGCCATGCGCAAATAGGCGGCTTGATCGACGTCAGCCGGGAAGAATTACCGCGTTGATTAGAGCGCTACGCGCCCATTCAACTTACAAACATGCCTTGACTGACTTGCGCATCGCGTCGGACTTGGCCCACGGCGGCCCCTGATACAGTGAAACCCGGCTGCCGCCCTTGTATTTGACGATGTCCAGTATTTCATCTGCGGTGATGATGCTCGGCGCCGTGATCCGGTAGCCATTGGAAATGCCCATCTGAGTTGTCTTCGGAATTTCTTTCTGCCACGCAGGCAAGATGCACGCAGCCAGTTCTTTCGGTGGTTTTTCACTGTATTTGCTGACGTTAGGCTCACCCGGCACCACAGACGCTGGCAACGAACAACCTGCCAGCATCGCCAGCATTATTCCACCAATGAACATCCGCATGACGCACCCTTATTCCGTAAAACGCGAAATGTACCGCGTCGTCGTCCGGACATCCATCTCTTGAACACAACTCAGTGTGAAGCACTGTTTTGAGGAGGATCTGGATAAGTTGTTTTGTTCAGATAGGCCATCCACCGTTCATACGCTTCATGTTGCCATTGCGTGACCCGCTCCCAGTCTGGGCCACTCAATTGATGAGCTGAAATCAGGCTCATCATCTCTGAAGTCGCGGCGTCCAGATC